>WANW01000083.1 GCA_015521615.1 Candidatus Hydrothermarchaeota archaeon | reverse complement strand
GTTGTTGAGCTCAGGCAGCGCCTGCCCGAGAGAGTAGCGCCAGAGGATATCATCCGCTTACTTTGCGAGAACGGGGAATACGTCCAGAGAGAGGGCTGGATTCTTCATCGTGGAGGTGTTAAGGATGGGGCGACCTAAGGATAAGCGGGGAAGGACAACATATCCGGAGAAGCGCAGAGAGGTCATCGATGCGTTGGCGCATTATATCAAGGAGCATGGAAGGCTGCCACGCAGCCACCGCTATGCCAATAAAGAAGAGAGGAGCCTGAGAAGGAGGGCCAGATACTACTTTGGCAGGGTCTCAGTTGCTTTCCGCATAGCCAGCGAAGAGTACAGTAAGAGATACCATACTCAGGAGGGCGGTGCAGGGCCATGGACTGCGTAGCCAGCGCCCTCTGCGAGTTCCTGGATAGCCTTCGCAGGGAGGGGGTTAGCATCACCGACATAGCGAAGGCGATCAAGGAGGTGGACAACCGCCTCCACCTATTTTTACAGCGGGAGGCGCTTGAGAAGGAGGACCCGCGAATAATCGCCTATCTGCGGAAGGAGGCGCCGTTTTATTACGACAAGTACCGCGCTGCCAAGGAGATAAGGAGCTGGCTTGGACTGGAGGTGTGAGCATTGGGTGAGGTTATTAAGCAGGTCTCCGGTACCATAGACCTGATAGGCAAAGTTAAGGATTTCGGGCAGAACAAGCGGGTTAACATCAAGCTCAAGGACTCTGATGAAGAGTGGATTTCCCTGGTGAGCAGCGAGGAAGTGGTTAACGAGTTCCTGGAGCGGTTCAAAGCCGGCGACAAGATAATCGCCACATGCAAGGTGCATGAGGGTAAGGACTACCAAGGAAAAGCGAGGGCTGAGCTCTGGATTCAGGATATAGCGAGCATCAAGAAGGCTTCCGAGGTTGTCGCCGATGCCCTGGCGGTGGATAAGTACTTCGTTGATGCACTAAAGCGGGCTGCTAGGATTGTGGACAAGGCGAAGGTGGCAGCAACGCAGGAGGGCAGGGATTACCTCATAGCTGCGGTGTTCCTGAAGGTTGCGCTGCATGAGGTTGGGCTGAAGCGGTGAATCAGCCCTATTTTTTATTTTCCCTCCGGAGGCTGTGGATTGAAAATAGGACAGCTCAGGAGAAGGCTGAGCAAAATCTACAGCAGGATCCCGAGCCTCGAGTGCAGAGAGGGATGCGGGGAATGCTGTGGAATTCACAGCTGGAGCTTTGCGGAATGGCTGGTGATCACCCACTGGCTTGGTAAGCATGGCAGGAAGGAGCTCAAGGCGAAGAGCCTGCTTGATCCCTGCCCATACCTCGACGAAAGCAAGAAGTGCACGATCTACGAAGTTAGGCCGGTTATATGCAGGCTCTACGGCGTTGTTGAATCGTTGAGATGCCCCTACAGGCAGGCGGAGAAATACCTCAAGGATGAGGAGGCTATGGCGATATTGAAGGAGCTGGATAATCTCTCTGTGAAAATCCACCACAACCTATTAGGGCAGAAGCGTAAAGCTCCGTCAAGGTTGTCAAGCTTGGTCAAGGTTCGTTTAGATTCGTTTAGGTTGTGAACGCTCACGCACAACCACGGAGATATTTCCCGAGAAATAAAGCTTAGCGACATATTTTCTTATCCCCAAGCGGGGCTATTTTTTGCCTCTGGATTTTAAGCAGCAGGCTATCCCTGCTGGCCACGCTCACCGTGATTTCCATCCCTGGCTTTATGTCCATGGCCTTGCAGATCGCAGCTGGGAGGGCTATGTAGAGCTGTTCGTAACCCCTTATATTTCGCTTCTGAACCTTCATATCTCTAAGTTTGAATCCTAACGTTAAAAATTTGGCTAATATGTGGTCAGAATCGGAAAAGAAGAGGAAAGGGGTTTAAACTCGGGATTTTAAGCCTCGGGCGGGGTTTGAACCCGCGGCCTTGTGCTTACCAAGCACACGCTCTACCAGGCTGAGCTACCGAGGCGTCAGAAGCAGTCGATGAAGAAACACAAGGAGGACTACATAAAAAGTTATTGAAAGAAAGAAGGAGGTCGCCCAGGAAGGGGGTGGGCAAAGCCTAAGACTCCGGCAGCTTTGGGTCAGCCTGCCAGAAGATGGGAGCTCCTGGGCGATTGGTACATCTATACGTAATAACTTATAAAGTTTTTCCCAAATATTATGATTATTCATAAAAATGCACAACTGATTATTAACCTATAATCTGCATGTAATACTAATGTAAAAGTTTTGGTTTATAGTTTTTCCTTCCTTGAGATATAGCTCTCCTGGGTGAGAAGGCATATAAAAAATTGGATGGTCGAGTCAAGTAGGCCAACATAATGCAGGCTGCTCTTGCTACTCTCCGTATCTAATGGCTGCGTATGGCTCCTCTCTTGCTGCACTGAGCGCGGGATAAAGAGCGCCAAGAAAAGCCATAACCACCGCAGCGGCGAACGCTGCCAGAGCAGTGGCAAGTATTGCATCAGCACTGGGCCAGAAAAACGGAATGAGCAGTTTCTCGAAGGACTTTGTAACCTCCTCTCTGAAAGTGAAGAATATATATGTACCTACTGTTAATCCCAGGGCGGCACCTATTGCGGCAAGCAGGCTTGCTTCATATAGCATAAGCCGCATTATGTCGCCCCTCTTTGCACCTATAGCGCGAAGCAAACCAAACTCACGGCGGCGCTCTCCGGCTATAGTTGCAAAAGTGGCTGAAATCATCAGCATGTTGGCGACCCATAACAGGGCTGAGATTGCAATCAGCGAGGAGAAGAGCGCTATAGCCTGTGCCTTTGCATTTGCTGACATGGAGCTGCTCATAACAACACTGACCCCGGGCACGCGCTCCTCAATTTGCCTGGCAACCTGATTTGCGTCGCCGCTGACCTGCACAAGTACCGCAGATATCTTGCCCAGCTTCAGTGTAAGGTTCGCCACCCGCGGATTGCGCTGACTCTCCTGAGCAAGTGTATATGCGAGGTTCATGGGGATAAAAATAGTAGAGTCAAAATAGCGCAGCCCTGTTTTATGAAGCCTTGCGTACACCACATACCAGTGACCATATATATACATAGAAAAATTCTCATAGACTGGTATCCCGCCTCCGGTTATCACATACTCTTCAGGTACATAGGGGAGTTTGGACTCTATCCAAGGTGTTACTGTGAAATCTGTTTCAGGGTCATAGGCGATAAAAAGGGTTTCCATAACCTCACAGCATATCAGATAAGAGGATGTCTGTAGAAATATCTGTGGTGATGCCTTCGCAACACCTGGCACCTTCCTTATTTCCTCTAGGACGCTTGAATCCATGTAGAAAGTTGAGGGCTCACCTCCCAGTAGTACATTACCCGCTTTCTTTTCATAACCTTCAGGTACCACCACCAGGTCTGCACCCAGACGGGCAACAGCGCTTTCTAGACCCTGCTCCACACTTCTGAGGATAATAATGCTGGAAAAAAGGGATGCTGTGGCTATTGCTATGGCGAGTATCAGTGTAATTGTCCTAAAACGCTTGCGCTTTAGATTTTTGAAGGCCAGTTTCACCACTTTTGGTTTACTCATGCTCTTCTCTCGCGATGATGCGTCCGTTTTCCATTTTCAGGGTGGTATTAGTTTTTTTAGCGAGTTGAGGGTTATGAGTTACCATTATGAATGTTTTACCCATATTTTGGTTAATTTTCAGGAACAGTTCCATCACT
>WANW01000082.1 GCA_015521615.1 Candidatus Hydrothermarchaeota archaeon | reverse complement strand
CTTTTTCTTTTTATCCGCATCCAGCAATCGTTGCCAACTAGACAGTTATCATCATTTCTGCAGTTGTCATTTAGCCAGAATATGTTCCTATTTCTATCTAAACAAAAAAAGATATGATAGATACGATAAAAAGCGAAAACACCGAGAGCAGAAAAAATAACAAGGAAACTAAAAATTATTTGACTCCACGAACTTAGGCAAAGTGTTTTTCCTTTCAACATGTAAATTACAGATAAAAAATATATAATAGGACCAAAATTTAAGAAAATGATAGACAGAAGAAGTCTATTTCTGAATCTCTTATTTAGGAATAATTGACCCCACTGAAACGGGAAAAATCCACTCATACTGCCAAGCGTGGTACCATAAAGCACAGCATAAAAGAGCATAAACACTTCCTGCGCATCTGAAAACATAAAGTTAAAAATGTAAAAATTGATTTAAAGCATTTTCTATTGGAGCTTGTGATTATCTCCCCAGCACCAGGAACATCTCCACTGCAAAGGCAAGGAAGGCTAAAGCGAGGGGAATTGCGAAGAGGCTGAGCGCTGGCAGGAGGCTGCTGAAGGCGAAGAGCGCTAAAGTTGTATTAAGCGTGATGAAGAGCACCTTTGCGAGGGGTTTCTTGTACAGATCCTGAATTAAGGGCACCCCCGGTTGTCCGACCTTGGAGCTGTACTTCTCAAGCCAGGTGAGCATGGGTACAATGTGGTACATTGCTCCCACTATCGTCAGACCAACCCAGCCTGTGAGGATTAGATGCACATGAGTGAAGCTACCCGGAAAGCCGAGCACGGCGCTGGTAAAGCCAGCAGTAACGCCCGCGACACCAAAGGCTAAAGCGTAGGCCATGAAGCGCGCGCTTATGTCCATCTCAACCTCGGGGCCGTGAGATTTGCTGAAGTAGGTTCTAGTAAGGTTGTATGCAAAGAGATAGAAGCCCGCAAGGAAGAGGAGGGAGGAGAGGATAAACAGGGTGCCACGTCCGGTGAAGTCAATAAACATACCAATCGCTGCGATATTCGCAATAAAGAAGTGGGCTTCGCCAAGTCTTCGCGAGTACAGCTTTTTTAAGGAGAGCATGGGGAAGAGCTCGTAGAGTCCGCCGAAGTTGGTCATGGCGATGAAGCCAAGGGTAAGCATGTGCGCATGTGTTGCAATGTCGAAGCGGATTATGCCGAGCACCCCGGCGAGGGCATAGGCGGAGCCAGCGACGAGGTAAACCACCGCAGCCAGGAAGAACCATATAGCCAGGCTTCGCCTGTAGAAGTCTCTCACGCTAAGTGCAGTGGCAAATATTTCAAAGGCAAAGAGTATGAAGGAGATAAAGGCGATTAACCCTGCCACTTTAAGAAAGCTGTAGTTGCTCAGGAAGGCGTAGACGAGAGAGATGAAGCCAAGGTTGGCAAGTATAAACTGAAATTCCGCCAGCGAGCGGTGCTTCAGTTCTGCCCCTATTATCGTGGGAAGGAGCTGATACATGGCTCCCATTATAACGAGGGTGAAGAAGGCACCTGCGAGGAGGTGGGAGTGTGCAGATTTAAAGCTTCCATAGCCTAGAGCATCAATAGTTCCTAAAGTAACCCCTGCCACCAGGTATATAAGTGCCAGGCTGAGAAATCTTATGGGCAGGAGCCTGAGCATCCTTCTCATGCCTATCCCTGCTTCTTTCTTATCCTGACCCGCCATGCTCCACCGCTCTGCTCTGCCTCGCAGGTGTATCCCCTGCTCTCCAGCATGGTTATTACCGGTACGGGCTTTACCTCCACTATCAGCTCAAGCTCTCCCAGCTCTTCAAGCTTTTTTAATATAAGCTGGGGTCTCTCGCTATGCGGGAGTCCCCTCACGTCCAGAGTCTCCATACAACACCCCCATTGCAGCGCATTATCTATTCCTCCCTTAACTGCCTATTTAACTCTTCCTCATTGATATATCCTACTACTGTGATATCTACATTCTCTGCAACCTCTTTGAGAGCCACCTTAATGCTTTTTGCAAGCTGCACTCCAAGTGGGCAGAAGGGCGAAGATGGTCTGAACTTAAGGCTCACTCTGCCGCCGTTTACACTGAGGTCCTCGATAAGTCCCATGTCGTAGACACTCTGCCCCGTGTGGGGATCTATAACTCCCTTAAGCTTCTCAACAACTGTGCTCTCATCTACCATTGCCATCACCGGTGATAATTAGGAGTACCTAACTTAATACATTTTTTCCGAACATGTTCGAAAAATGGAAAACCTAAAATGTTAGATTTATCTGTGCTGCAGCAGAAAACTATTTATCCGCAAAACTCACCCTTAACCCCGTGCAGGTGTTCGCCGTAATTCCGGTGAATAGACTTGAAGAGGCAAAGAGCAGACTCAGCGAGGTTTTTTCGCCTCAGGAGAGGGCAGAGCTTTTACTGTGCATGCTTGAGGATGTGCTGGACGCACTGGAGGGGGTTGTTACCTCCGTAGTGGTCAGTCCCTCAAACCTGAGAGAATACGTGAACAGAGACTATGAGCTTATCCTCGAGGAGGAGAAGCGAGGCCTGGCTGAAGCGGTAAGGATGGGTAATGCCTACGCCATGGCGGAGGGTGCGGAGGCAACACTCTTCGTGCCTGCTGATGTACCTCTAATAAAAAAGCACCACGTGGAAGAAGTTTTGAAGCTGGGAAAAAAACACCCGCTTGTAATCTCTCCTGCGCGGAAGGGTGGTGTGGGGATAATATATCGCCGTCCCCCGGATGTTATTCCTGAGGTGTTCTCCAGAACCAGCTTCGCCGATATTCAGCGCGTCGCAGCAAAGCTTCGCGTGCCCGTAGAGGTGTACGACTCCTTTTATCTTGCTTTAGACATAGATACAGTAGAGGACATACGCGAGTTTATGCACCACGGGAAGGGTACGAGGACCTATGAATTTCTTAAAAGGTACGAGGAGAGGTGGCGTTAAAGATTGGGGGGACGCTCTCCCAGAGTTATGTAGGTTACATTAAACTCCCCGTTGCGGTAGTACTTCACCTCTATAGTGTCACCAATTTTGTGCATGAGCACCACGTTGATCACGTCGTCCATGTTTTTAATTTCTATGCCTGCCATCTCCACGATAATATCACCCAGTCTGAAACTCTCCTCACCGGGTACGCCTTCACTTCCCTGCAGGCCAGCCTCCTCCGCCGGCGAACCAGGGGTTACATCAATCACAATCGCTCCCTGCTTTATGCTCAGGTTGAGTTCCTCCGCCAGCTGGGGCGTTAGATCCACACCGGTTATGCCCATCCAAGGGCGTATAACTTTACCCTTCTCAATTATGCTCTCTGCAACCTCGCGGGCGGTGTTTATTGGTATCGCGAACCCTATGCCCTGAAAGCCCTCGCTGGTGGTGAAGATAGCGGTGTTAACACCTATTACCTCCCCGTGGGAGTTTATCAGAGGTCCGCCACTATTCCCGGGATTGATTGCCGCATCTGTCTGGATTATACCCCTTATCTTGTAACCCCTGCTCGCCTCTATGGTTCTGTTAATGGCGCTTATCACCCCCACGGTAACGGTATTGTCAAAGCGGAAGGGGTTGCCTATCGCTATGGCGAGCTGTCCTGGTTTTAGCTGCGATGAGTTACCAAGCCTGGCTGGCTTGAGATTAGAGGCAGGTATTTTGATCACTGCAATATCAGTCATCGGGTCAGTACCCACCAGCTTTGCCTCGTACTCCTCGCCGGTGTGGAGCACCACAATTATCCTGCTGGCATTTTCCACCACGTGGTCATTTGTCAGAATATAACCATCATCGCGGATAATTATCCCTGTGCCCGTGCCCTCTATTGGCACGGGGTGTGAAAATCCTGTTGCATTTCTCTCTGTGGTTATATGCACCACGCTTGGCAGTGTTTCCTGGAATATGCGGGTGACGACTACATCCTGGGCCAGTGAACTGTTTACAAAAATCAGGTTGACCTTCTCTATACCCCTGGGCACGGAGAGCTTTTCCGGGTTATTACCGTAAATTATAAGTGTATAGCTCCCTTCCTTGGTGAGAACTCCGGTATAGAAGAGAAGAGCGAACACAAGCAGCGCTGTAAGCACGCTGCTCGTGAAGCTCACCAGCAACAGCTTGCCCTTACCCATGGATGCACCTGTATTCTAGGGAAACATTCACATACTACAATAAAAGCTCAAAAGCAATATGGTTATGAATTTTAACTCAGAAGTTCCGATAGAAGAGGTTGTATGCTATCGATTAACTTTTCGATACATATGGGGTATTGAAAGTTAATAAAATTTACATCAAAAGATTTAAAAGCTGTGAGAGCAATAGTTTCTTAATACCCCGGGGAAAAGAATTTAACTAACCTAAAGAGGTGCACCCGTGATCCACATCTCAAAGATAACCCTTAAGAACTTCAAGTCCTTCAGGCGGGTTAGTCTGCCCATCCCAAGGGGATTTACTGCCATCGTCGGACCCAACGGCTCGGGTAAGAGCAATATCGTCGACGCCATATGCTTCGTGCTGGGGAGGAGCAGTGCCAAGAGCCTGCGCGCTGAGCGTTTTTCTGACCTGATATTCAACGGGGGTAAGAAGGGGGAACCTGCAAAGGAGGCAGAGGTGAGTATATACTTTGACAACTCGGGTAAAGAACTGCCAGTGCCAACGCGGGAGGTGAAGATTACCCGAAGCATCGACGTTAACGGCAACAGTGTTTACAGGCTGAACGGGAAGCGCGTCTCGAGGGCTGAGATTCTCGACATTCTCAGGCAGGCGAATATTCGTCCCGATGGGCATAACATAATCCTTCAGGGGGATATTACGCGGATAATAGAGATGAATCCTGTGGAGAGGCGGAAGATTATCGATGAAATCGCGGGCATAGCGGAGTACGACGAGAAGAAGAATAAAGCCATGCGCGAGCTGGAGAAGGTGCAGGATAACCTCACCCGTGCCAAGGACGTTTTCCACGAGGTGAGCTCTCAGCTTGAGAAGCTCGCCCGCGAGAGGGAGGCGGCGCTGCGCTATGAGGAGCTTACAAAGCAGATTAGAAAGAGTAAGGCGCTGGTGCTCAACTCCAGGTTTTTAGAGATTCAGGAGAGGCTGGAGGAGCTTGAGGAGCAGCTCACCGAGGGCGAGGCTGAGCTTGCTCGAATAGCAAGGCACATGGAGATACTCAGTCTTAAAAAGCAGGTCAAGAAGGAGCAAATGGAGCGCATAAACCGTGAGATTGCAGTGAAGGAGGAGAGCGAGCATTACGAGATATTCCGCAGGGTGGAGCAGGCGAGGAGCAGAGCAAACTATCTTCGCGAGAAGCTCGCCGCTGTGGAGCGGGAGATACAGGAGCACAGCCAGAAGCTGGAAGAAGCTAAGCGCGGCCTGCTTGCACTGCACCGGGAGCGTGTGGATGCGACAAAGAGGCTTGCGGAGCTTGAGGGAGAGACCAGAGAGGCTGAGTCTCAGCTTGAGACGCTTCGTGAAGAGGTGAGGGAGCTTTACGCTGAGCTTCGCAGCCTGGACGAGCACAGCGCTGGAAAGCGTGAGCTTCTTGGCGAGGTTGCTGCGCGCTTAGAAAAGGCGAGGGACAGGCTTCTAAAGGCGGAGCGGGAGGAGGCGCTCCTTAGCGATAGGGAGAAGGAGAGCAGCGCCCAGCTTGCAAGCCTTGAGGAGGAGCTCTCCAGATTGAAGGAGAGGTACTCAGAGGTAAGCTCGCGGCTTGAGCTTGGCAAAGGTGAGCTTGCAGAGAGTGAGAAAGAGCTTGCCAGAGCGAGGGAAAGTGCAGCTAAAGCTTCTGAGAAGGTGCAGGAGCTTAAAAGCAGCTTGGCTAAAGTGGCTGGCGAGCTCGAGTTCAGACGTGAGGAGCTCTCCCAGCTTAAGGCGAAGCAGCATGCCATAGAGGAGGTGCGCCGCAGCAGCGGCGACGCCGCAGTTGAGGCGGTGCTCAAGCTGCGCGATTCAGGCAAGGTTGCTGGTATTTACGGCACCATAGCAGAGCTTGCAAGCGTTGATGAGAAGTTTGCCCTCGCAATAGAGGTTGCCGCAGGCAGAGGCCTGCGCAGCATCGTTGTTGAGAGCGACGCTGTGGCTGAGGAGTGCATCCGGTATCTTAAGGAGAACAGGATAGGCAGAGCGACCTTCCTGCCGTTGAACAAGATTAAGCCGAGGCGAATTTCCCGGGAGGCGGAGGAGCTTGCCTCGCGGAGCTATGGCTTCGCCCTGGATTTGGTGGATTTTGACGACCGCTTTTACCCGGCGTTTTCTCATGTTTTTGGCGATACCGTCGTCGTGGATGACCTTGCCTTTGCCAGGCGGGAGATAGGCAAGGCGCGCATGGTAACCCTTGAGGGCGACCTCATCGAGGCTTCGGGGAGAATCACAGGTGGATACTACCAGCGCAGAGTCAAACTGGAAATATCAGTGAGCAAGCTTGCCAAGCTTGAGCGCGAGGTGGCTGAGCTTCAGCAGCGCAGGGATAAGCTTGAGGCGGAGCTTGAGACGAAGCTTGAGCAGAAGGATAAGCTTGAGCACTCTGCGATGGAGGCTGAGAAGAGGGTTGAGCTTCTGGGCGCTAAGTTAAGCTCGCTTGAGGCGGAGAAGTCGGAGCTCTCGCAAGCGCTTGCTAAAGTGGAGGCGGAGCTGAGGGAGCGCAGGGCTAAGCTGAGCGAGATAAGGCGGAGAAGGGAAGAGTTAGAGCCAGAGCTTCGTAAATTAAGGGAAGAGGTGAGTAAGCTAACTGAGGAGAAGCGCCTGCTGGAGGAGGAGCTGCGCACCGCTGAGGCTGAGGCTCTGCTTAAGGTGATTCGAGCGAAGGAGGAGGCGATGCTGGAGAAGGAGCGCGCTCTTGAGGCACTTCGCGGAGAAATGCGCTTCCTTCGCTCAAGGTTAAAGGAGGTTGTTGAGACGCAGGCTAATGCACTGCGCCACGCTCTTCTTGAGGCTCTCAAGGCGAGGCGTACTGCGCGCGAAGTTAAGAACAAGCTCAGCGAGGAGCTGCGCATCGCCGAGAGAGAACTTAGCGCTGCGAAGGAGCGGGAGCAGGTGGTTAAGCGCGAGCTTCAGGAGATGAAGCGGCGCCGGGAGGGCTTCTCCCACGCTATTAAGCTCATCACCCACAAAATTGAGGAGCTCTCCGCTAAGGAGGCCAGGCTCAGGAAGAAGCTGGAGACGGCGAGGATAGAGCAGGCGAAGCTCCAGACGAAGCGCGAGAGCCTGGCAGAGGCTCTCAAGGAGTTCGCCGATGTTGAGGTGGAGCTTCTAGTGCCTATAGAGACGGAGGAGCTTGAGAAAGAAATTGCAAAGATGGAGGCGGAGTTAAAGAGCCTTGAGCCGGTGAATATGCGTGCTGTTGAAGATTACGAGGAGGTTAAGGAGAAGTACGACAGGCTGGAGTTCCGCATCCGCAAGCTTGAGGAGGAGAAGGAGGCGATTCTCAGGCTGATGGAGGAGATAGAGCAGCGCAAGCTGGCGGTGTTTATGGAGGTATTTGAGAACGTTGCTATGAACTTCAGGCGAATTTTCAACCGCCTCAGCGAAGGCGGCGAAGCTGAGCTTATACTGGACGAGGAGGCGCCGCTGGAGGGCGGGCTGCAGATTCAGGCTAGGCCTCCGGGCAAAAACCCGCAGTACATAGAGTTGCTCTCAGGCGGGGAGCGCACCCTGACGGCGCTTTCTTTCCTATTTGCGATACAGCGCTACCAGCCCGCGCCCTTCTATATTCTCGACGAGATAGACATGTTCCTGGACGACAACAACGTTAAGAAAATTTCAGAGATGATTAAAGAAGCCTCGAAGGAGGCGCAGTTTATAGTTGTAAGCCTGCGCGACAACATGATGGTGGCAGCGGACCAGCTCTTTGGCGTTACCAACGAGGATGGCGTTTCTAAGGTTATAGGGGTGGAGCTGGAGGATGTTAGAGTCTGAGCTCTACGAGGAGATTCACCCTGTCGACATGCTCGTGGATCTGGTTATAAGCGAGGAGATGGACCCCTGGGACATAGATATAGCGGAGATTGCGCAGCGCTTCCTGGAGAAGGTTAGGCGGATGCAGAGGCTAAACCTGCGCCTGAGCGGGCGAGCTATACTCGCGGCGGCGATACTGCTGCGCATGAAGAGCGAGGCTCTATTACCTAAGGAGGAGCCTGCGGAGGAGGAGTACTTTGAGCAGGAGGAGGAAGGGGAGGCAGACCTGGAGAAGCGCCTGGACGACATACCGGCAATTCCCCTGCCGGCGCGTCGCAGGGAGGAGCGCAGAACCACACTCTTCGAGCTTGTGGAGGCTCTGCAGCGCGCCCTGGGCGAAGAGATGCTGCGCCGCAACTTCCCGCGCACCCGCGAAAAGCCAAAGCTGGTGATTCAGGTGGACGAGGAGGGCATAAAGGAGAAGATCGCGAGGGTCTACGAGCGGGTGAAGCGCCTGTGCTCCCTCTCCCAGGTTGTGCGCTTCTTTGACATCGTCGAGGATAAAAGCAACCGCCTTGCGGTGGTCGAGACGCTGCTCTGCCTTCTTTATTTAGATTCTCAGCGAAAAATCAACGTGTGGCAGGAGGAGCTCTTCGGAGAGATTTTCATTTCGCTGGTGGATAATTAACGCCCAGCGGTACGGCAGCTTCTCACCCCTGTGACAGAAACCTCCGCTTAAAGCTTCTCACCACCGCAAGCACGGCGAGGTAGGAGGTGAGGATTACCAGGGCACCCGCGGCGAGGCTGAGCCTTCCGGAGGTCATCAGCAGTGAGACCGCAACTATCACCGCCGCCGGTGCCAGAAGCATGAGCACGTACCTTATGCCTTCGCGTGGCGAGAACCTATCGGACACAAAGATAGCTTTACCACCTCAGATAAAAAGGTTGCTGTACATTTACGCGATGTAGATTATATGGCTGAGCGAAATCTTTTAATAAATTTTCTGTTGTAACTATGTAGTGGTGGTAAGAGGATGGGAGAGCTCGTATTACGCATGGATAAGAAGGCTCTTTACGAATTGGCAAAGAGGGATATGGACAAATATTACAGGATCGAGAACATAAGTGATGAGGAATACAAAGAGTTGCTGGAAGATAGGGAGAATGACCCAATGGAAAAAGCGATATGGGAAGGAGGAAAACACGTGGCTGGTGAGGTTTATTCAACCTCGTTTTTAGCAGCATGCCTTCTGGTCGCAAAATCAAGAAAAGATAAGGATGCCTACATGGCTCTGAAATCCGAGCTTTTAAAGCCTTATGCCAAAGAAGCCACGGAAGAAGCACCTAAGGGCTACGCTAATCTGTTTGCAGGCCCTATAGAGGGCTTGACGGAATTCCCGAATCTGGAAGTTCTTGACGGAGTTGTGGTTCCGTACATCAACAAGAAAGCTTCGTGGGAGGAACTTGCGAAGAGGTATCTTGATTACTACGCGAAATACTGGAAGGTCGACTTTTTCCCTAGCGGGGTTGATGCCAAAGCCACTCCTGAGCAGATATACAAAGAATCTGTAAAACACATTGAAAGAGCGAGGAAGGAATATCTTGAAGGAAAAATGAGCAGGGAAGATTATGAATACTGGATGAATGATATCTACAAAGAGTACAGAGATATCGTCAATAAATGGAAGAATAAACCCGGTCTTCTTGATCCTCCCTCAACGCTCGGCGGCATCGCAGGAATGTTCTCCTTAGCCATACCCACACTTACTAAAGCCTACAACAGCGGAATTGGAAGAGATGTGGGAGAAGCCCTCGTTTATCTTGCAATCAAAGACCCAGCAGTTTCCCGTATCGTAGGACCCACGATAGTGCCTGGATTGCTGGCTGTGGTCGGGGGTGTTGCAGGCGCAAGGCTGGGAGATAAGGTTTTCGAGAGGGTTAAAGAAAAGATGGACAGAAGGCTCGAGAACTTAGAGAAAATGTTTGATGAATCCAAGCAGGTTGTTGAAAAGTTTTACGGACCCGTGGAATCGTTGGATTAGAAGGATTGAAATTCACCTCCCTTTTGGTTTTAGTATATCCATATCCTGA
Organism: Candidatus Hydrothermarchaeota archaeon; assembly: GCA_015521615.1. Lineage (GTDB taxonomy): Archaea > Hydrothermarchaeota > Hydrothermarchaeia > Hydrothermarchaeales > BMS3B > Pyrohabitans. The sequence continues at coordinate 834 of WANW01000082.1, read as the reverse complement.
TTTCCCGGCCATGACGCCACTGTACATTTACGCGACAAAATATTTAAGTACTACTGTATCAAATTTACACCGGTGGGACGATGATCTCCTTTTATGAGATAGTCGGGAGGCTGGCGGTTTACTCTCTGGTGGTGCTGTTGACGCTGCTGCTGGTATCACTGGCGCTGGGCCTGCTTCTGATAAAAAAGAAGAAGCTTGTGCTGCCCAGGCTGCTTCTCTTCACCATAGACGCACTCTACCTGCAGTTCAAAAAGGTGGCACGCGCCTTTGGGCTCAGTGAGAAGCTGGTGGACACCATTGGCATAGAGGTGAGAAACCACCTCAACCGTGATAGGTTTGCGCGCACGCCCCCGACCGAGCGCATCCTGGTGGTGCCCCAGTGCATCCGCCACATCCGGTGCCCCGCACGCCTGGACGCAAGGCATGGGATAAGCTGCAGGGACTGCGGGCTGTGCATAGTCAAGGACCTGAAGGCGGAGGCTGAGCGCCTGGGTTACAAGTTCTACATAGTGCCGGGAGGGAGCTTTGTGAAGCGGATTATCGACCAAAAAAAGCCCAAAGCAGCCCTCGGCGTTGCCTGCCACCGCGACCTCAACATGGGGATGCATGAGATCTCGCGCAAGAGTTGTGCCGTGATGGGCGTGCCCCTCCTGAGGGACGGCTGCGTGGAGACTGAGGTGAACCTGGAAGAGATTCTGCGTACCATGAGGCTTGGTATAGAGGAGGTTGCTCAGGAAGCTTCGAGGAGCTGCTCAGCATCACCACAGAAGGTGTAGTTAATGGTGGCTGTGCTCAGCAAAGAAGTTTTGCCCTTTAAAAAAGAGTTTCCCATCA
>WANW01000081.1 GCA_015521615.1 Candidatus Hydrothermarchaeota archaeon | reverse complement strand
GTAATGATTTAATGCTTATTAATATTAAAATATTTATTATTGCTGTAAAAATAATAAATATTTGTGATACTACTATGTCTTATCGAAAGGTGGTGAAAATGGACATAATTATAACAGCACTCTTCGCGGGGGCGAGCATTGCTCTTGGGGTAGCCCTCGACTTATACCTGAAGGAGGTGATGAAGGGTGAGGAAGTTCGGGAACACCGCGAATAAGGTCAAGGCAATTTTGGAGGTCATTAAGCCCGGTGAGGTGGTGGATGGGCGCACAATAACAAAGAGGCTTGCGGAGAGAGGGTACAAGGTCAATGAGGGACACATAAAGATGTTCATCTACTACCACATGCTCTATAGGTACCTGAGAAAGGTGAAGATAAACGGAGTGAACCACTACTGCCTGATATCCTGAGGAAACTTTTTTTATCTTCTGTTTTCATATTTATTAGCTGGAGGGATTTGGTGTGAAGGATTTGGTAAAGAAGGCGCTGCTTCTGGGGATAGGTCTTGCTGCAATAACGGAGGAAAAGCTCCGCGAGTTTGTGGCGGAGCTTGAGAAGAAGGGGGAGCTGAGCAGGGAGGAGGGCAAGTCTCTCGTGAGAGAGCTTCTCGCCGAGCGGGAGAAGCAGAGGAAGGAGTTCCAGAAGAAGGTTGCCGAGGAGGTGGAGAAGGCCCTGGCTAAAACGGGCGTTGCTTCTAAGAAGGATGTGGAGAAGCTGAGCAGGAAGATAGAGAAGCTGGAGCGTACCATTGCCAGGCTTGCGGAAGAGAAGTAGTATGCTATACAGAAAACGCGGTATAGGCAACGTGGCCAGGCTGCGTGAGATAGTAAGTGTTGTCAGCAAGTACGGCTTTGACATTGTGCTGAAGCGTGCAGGGCTGTACTCCTATATACCCTTCAAGCGTCGGCTTTTCCCCGAGGAGATAGAGGGGCTGACAACACCCGAGAAGGTGCGCCTCATCCTGGAGGAGCTGGGCGCCACATACATAAAGCTGGGTCAGGTGCTGAGCACCCGTCCCGACTTGATACCCAAGGAGTACATAGACGAGCTTAGCAAGCTCCAGGACGAGGCGCTGCCTTTGAGCTTTGACGAGGTAAGGGAGGTCGTGGAGCAGGAGCTTGGTAAGAGCTTAGAGGAGATATTCGCCCACTTTGAGTCTACGCCTATCGCCAGCGCCTCCCTGGCACAGGTGCACAGGGCGAAGCTCAGGAGCGGGGAGAGCGTCGTGGTAAAGGTGCAGCGCCCGAATATAGCGCGAACCATAGAGGCGGACATAGCCCTGCTGCATCAGCTAGCCTCGCTGGTTGAAGCACGAGTGCGCGAGGCGAGGCGCTACAACCTCGTTGGGATAGTCAATGAGTTCGCCAAGACGATTAGACGTGAGCTGGATTTCATGCGCGAGGGGAGGAATGCCGAGCGCTTTGCCAGGAACTTCTCGAGCGTAGAATACATCAGGATACCCAGGATATACTGGGAGTACACCACCAGGCGCGTGCTCTGCATGGAGTACATAGAGGGGGTGAAGATAAGCAGGGTGGAGGAGCTCAGGGCGAGGGGCTTCGACCTCACGCTAATAGCCGAGAGGCTGGCTAAAGCTTTTATGAAGCAGTACTTCGTGGATGGCTTCTTTCAGGCTGACCCCCACCCGGGCAACCTCTTGGTTCTCGAGGGAGAACGCATCGCCATGGTGGACTTCGGCATGGTGGCGCGCATAGACAGCGAGCTTAAAGATAAGCTGGCAGACCTGGCGATTGCCATTGTTGATAGAGACGTGGAGCGCGTGGTGGAGCAGCTCCTGCGCATAGGCATAGTTACACCCGAGAGTGATCTTGCCGAGTTCCGCAGCGACATAGAGGACCTGATAATGGAGTACTACGACACGCGGCTAAGTCAGGTTAACGTTGCTGCACTTCTCCACGAGATGCTGGAGATCGCGCTCAAGCACCGCGTGATGATGCCTCCAAACTTCGCCTTTTTGATTAAGAGCATGGTCACCATAGAGAGCGTTGCCAGGGCTCTCGACCCTGAGCTAAACTTCACCCTGGTGGCAAAGCCCTTTGTTAAGGAGATGATACGCCAGCGGCTTGCGCCGAAGCGGCTTGCCAAGGACTTCCTGCGCGAGCTTTCTGAGTTTGTTAAATCGCTGAGCAGGATTCCCTCCACCGCCGAGGCGGTGCTCCGACGCGCCGAGGAGGGAAGGCTCACCCTGCAGCACCGCGGCTTCAGCGACCTGCTCTACGAGCTGGAGGTGATGAGCAACCGCATTTCCTTTGCTTTAATAACCTCCGCAATTGTGGTTGCCTCTGCTTTGGTGATGCAGACAGATAAGGGTCCAGCTCTACTCGGCTACCCCCTCTTCGGCATCCTGGGCTTTCTGTTCGCCAGCGTTCTGGGCACAGTACTCCTGCTCAGCATCCTGAGGAGTGGGAGGCTGTAGTTTTACTTTTAAATTAAATGTTTGCCTGCGTATGGCTTAGGGTTAGGCGATTGTTGAAGGTTTGGCATGGTGGTGTGGATTTTAGTCGGAAAAAATTCGCACAAATCATACGGCAAACCGTAAAGTTTTTATAAAAAACTATACAGTTACGACATACTCGTGGCTTTTTATTCCCTGTACGGAAAAGATCTGAAGTGCATAATCCTCGATGAGATTCAGAATGTTCGCGGCTGGGAGAGGTTTGCCTCAAGACTCAGGAACACAAAGAGGGTTATAATCACAGGCTCAAACTCCACGCCGCTTTCGGGAGAACTCTCCACCTTTTTGACCGGAAGACACATAGAGTTTGAACTGTTTCCGTTCAGTTTGAGGGAAGTTCTTGAATATAATGGTGTGGAGTATGGAGAGGTTTTAACTTCCAGAAAAAAGGTGAGATAATTTCGTATATTGAGGATTTCCTGATTAACGGCGGATTTCCGGAGAGGTTTTCCTTTGGAAAAAGAATGATAAGACAGATCTTCAACGACATTGTAATCAGGGATGTGGTTGTAAGGGCCGGTTTGAAGAAAAAAGAAAGCATAGTAAAACTGGCAAGATACCTTGTTAGCAACTCCGCCTCTGAGTTCACCTACAGGAGTTTGAAGAGTGTGGCTGGAACTAAAAGAAGTGCCACCATATCTGAGTGGGTATCTCTACTTGAAGAGGCATATCTGATTTTTAGAGTCGAGAGGTTTTCACCAAAACTCAAAGAGCAGTTTTTAGCACCGAAAAAAGTTTACTCCGTTGACAACGGGCTGGTAAACGCGGTCGGATTTAAAATAACTGAAAACACTGGCAAACTGATGGAAAATGCTGTTGCAGTTGAGTTGATGAGGAGGAGAAGTTATTTCAAGCCGGAGACAGAGATGTTTTATTTCAGAGATAGCCAGGGGCATGAGGTTGATTTTGTGATAAAGGAAGGTATACAGGTTAAGGAGTTGATTCAGGTTACCTACGCCAATGCTTTTGATGAGGTTGATCACAGGGAATTAAGAGCCCTGCTTAAGGCAGGGGATCTGCTGAAGTGCAGGGAGTTGAAGGTCATAACATGGGACTATGAGGATGAGAGGGAAATTTCGTGGTTTGGGAGGAAAGGCAGGATAAAGT
>WANW01000080.1 GCA_015521615.1 Candidatus Hydrothermarchaeota archaeon | reverse complement strand
TGTAAAAAAGAAAGTACAGGATTTGTTACTCATAGAACTACTTGATAATATAACGAAAGGAGCAGAAAAACTATCTGAAGATGAACTTATAGAGATGGCTAATAAAATAAAGGCAAAAAGAGTAAAAGAACTTAAAAAAGCAGGACTGGTGTGATTTTTCATGCTTTTAACTACTGATGCAAACATCTTATTTGCTCTTTTTAATCCAAGATCTTTCACAAGGCGATTTATAATATTAAACAGGGATGTTTTGGAGTTATACTCCCCAAAATTTGCCATTGAAGAAATTGAAAAATATAAACAAGTTATTCTGGAGAAATTCAACCTTACAGAAGAAAATTTCGAAATAATCCTATCTTTTATACGAAGTATTATATATTTTGTAGATCTTGAGTTCTATAAAGAGCGTCTTATAGAAGCAAAGAGAATTTCTCCAGATATCAAGGATGTTGAATATTTTGCTTTAGCATTAAAACTTAACTGTCCGATATGGAGTAATGATAAGGTATTAAAAAATCAAAAGACTGTTAAAGTTTTATCGACAAACGAATTGATAGAAATATTAGGTAAAGATTAATTTTTAAGATTAAATTGCAAATATGGGCCTTGGGAGATGCTAAACTATGAAACTAACTAGCAACTTCAAAATAATCCCAGTCCTCGACATAATGCGCGGAAGGGCTGTGCACGCAGTTCGTGGGGAACGCCATCGCTACAGGGAGCTTAAAAGCGTCTTCGCGAAGAGCAGCTCTCCTGTTGAGATAGCCCGGAACCTGCCCTATCCGGAGCTTTACGTTGCAGACATTGATGCGATAATGCACAGCTCACCAAACCTTGAGGTCCTTGAAAAGCTTGCCTCACTGAAAAAGGTGCTTCTCGACTACGGCGTTAGAAGCGAGGATGAGCTTGAGCTTGCTTTACGGCTGGGATGCATCCCTGTGATAGGCACAGAGACGGCGCAGAGCATAGAGGTTTTTGAAGCAGGTGTTGCGAAGTGGGGAGATGAGCTATTCGCAAGCCTGGATGTTAAGGATCGCAGGGTACTTTCGCCCTTTCTGCCAGCTTCGCCGGTAGATGCCTTTAAAGTGCTCGAAAAAGTCGGTGTGAGGAGGATAATCTACCTCGACCTCTCACGCGTGGGCACACTCAACAGCGTCTCCTGGGAAATACTCAAGAAAATAAATAAACAGAAAAAAGAAAAGACGCGGTTATACGCCGCTGGGGGGATAAAAAAGGAAGACCTGCCCGGGCTCAGAAGCCTGGGCATAAGCGGCGTATTAATTGGCACTGCTCTGCATCAAGGCATGCTGTGATTACATCATGGGCATTCCCTGCATGCCACCCATCTCTCCGCCTTCTCCGCCGGCCTCTTCTTTGCCCAGCCCTTTGGCAGCGATAACGTCGTCGATGCGTAGAATCATCACAGCAACCTCGCTTGCCGAGGCAATTGCCTGCGTTTTAACGCGGAGAGGCTCAACCACACCCTCCTTCAGCATGTCCACAGCTTCGCCGGTGTAGACATTCAGGCCGAAATTGGGACCCTCCTTCTCATGCTTTGAGCGTAGCTCAACCAGGGTATCTATCGGATCCAAGCCTGCGTTCTCAGCGAGGGCACGAGGTATGACTTCCAGAGCATCGGCGAAGGACTCTATTGCGAGCTGCTCTCTACCACCAACGGTCTTTGCGTAGTCACGCAGCTTGCTCGCCACCTCAATCTCTGGCGCACCTCCACCGGGTACTATCTTCCTGTCCCTTATTGCGGCGGGCACAACGCCAAGGCAGTCTTCTATGGCGCGCTCAACCTCACTGGTTATGTGCTCACTGCCACCGCGGATAAGGATGCTCACTGATTTTGGATCGCGACACTCACGCACCTCAACGAGCTCGTCGTCGCCAATCTTCACCTCTTCCACTATGCCGGCATAGCCGAGGTCCTCGCTGCTGAGATCGTCAATGCTGGTGACTATCCTTGCCCCCGTGGCACGGGAGAGCTTCTCTATGTCGCTCTTCTTCACCCTCCGCACAGCAAAGATACCCTCTTTGGCAAGGAAGTGCTGCGCCAGGTCGTCTATGCCCTTCTGGCAGAAGAGCACATTCGCTCCGCTCGCCTTTATCTTCTCCACCATCTCGCGGAGCATGCGCTCCTCCTCATCGAGGAAAGCCTGAAGCTGGTTCGGGTCGGTTATGCGTATCTCTGCATCAAACTCTGTCTTCTCAATCTCAATCGGAGCATTTATGAGAGCAATTTTTGCATCCTTAACCCTGCGCGGCATTCCCGGATGAACTCGCTCCTTGTCGATAATAACACCCTTTATAAGCTGGGTGTCCTCTATACCGCCGCCAACCTTCTTCTCAATCTTAATGTGGTCTGTGTCGATACTTATCTCACCGTTCATCTCCTCGGCAACCGCCTTAACCGCCTTAACAACCAGCTCCGCCAGGTAATCCTTGGCCTTTTCGGCGCCCTTGCCGGTCATTGCAGTGGCGGCAACCTTCTTCAGAAGTTCATCATCACTTATGTCAATATCCACGGCCATGCTGTTCAGAATTTCCTCAGCCTTCTCAGCCGCCATGCGATAGCCCTTGGCGATAACTGTGGGATGAACATCCTGGTCTAAGAGCTCCTCAGCCTTCTTGAGAAGCTCACCGGCAATTACAACGCTCGTTGTGGTGCCGTCGCCAACCTCATCCTCCTGCGTTTTCGCCACCTCAACCATCATCTTGGCGGCGGGATGCTCGACCTCCATCTCCTTGAGTATGGTCACACCATCGTTGGTAACCACGACGTCGCCTATGCTGTCCACGAGCATCTTGTCCATTCCTCTAGGACCAAGCGTTGATTTCACTATCTCTGCGATTATGCGCGCCGCAAGTATATTGGTGCGCTGCGCATCTCTGCCATAGGTTCTCTGCGCCTTGTCAGAGAGTATTAAAACTGGCTGTCCACCTAGCTGTGCTACCATTTATTCACCTCCATTTTCAAAGGGTTAAAGTTACATTAAGTAACTTTTTCCTTTACCTATGTTTTTGAACTTCTATATAAAGTTTGTGGGAAAAGTCTACTTCCCCTCTACCCTCTCCCTCAGCATCTCAAGCACCTTTGCGGGGTCTGCTCTGCCCCGCGTCTTGCGCATCACCTGCCCCACCAAGAAGTTGAGCGCCTCCTTTTTACCGGAGAGGTAGTCTTCAACCGCCTTCGGGTTCTCGGCAATCGCCTCGTCGCACGCTTTAGCTACGAGGCTGTCCTCGCGGAGCTTCTTAAGACCAAGCTCCTCTATAATCTTCTTCGGCGAGGTGCGCTTCTCGGGCAGGAGTTCCATCACCTTCTTCGCCGTCTTAAGAGTAATCTCGTCGTTGAGCACAAGCTGGAGAAGTTCTATCAGGTGGGCGGGGGTAATTCCGCTCTCCTTGAAGGTGATGCCATTGTACTCCAGGACGCGCTTCACCTCGTCACGTATCCAGGTAGCGGCGAGCTGCGGCGGGATTACCTTTGCAACCTCCTCAAAGGCATTCGCCAGCTCAAGTTCGCTGGCGATTATCCTGGCATCGTCGCTCTTAATCCCGTACTGCTCTATAAAGCGCTTCTCCTTCAGGTGGGGAGCCTCAGGCAGGGTAGCTTTAATCTCCTCGATTTTCTCCTCGCTTATGAGCAGCGGGGGTATGTCCGGGTCGGGGATATAGCGGTAGTCCTCAGCCTCCTCCTTTGTTCGCATCCCCTTGGTTATCATCTGTGATTCGAGATAAGCACGCGTCTCACGCTTAACCACCCTGCCCCGCTTCATAAGATTTTTCTGCCTGGTAATCTCAAACTTAAGCGCGCGGTATGCGCCGCGGATGCTGTTTATATTCTTTATCTCCACGCGCGCTCCTCCCTCGATGCTGACGTTGGTGTCAACGCGCATTGTTCCGCCTTCTTCACGCACTCTGCCTGTGTAGCGCAGCACCTTCACAAGTTCTTTCAAAAACTCTCTTGCCTCCTCCGGGGAGTGCATATCTGGCGCTGTGACTATCTCCACAAGGGGCACGCCGGAGCGGTTGTAGTCCACTTTGCCGGTAGTAGGGTCGTATTTACCGGGATCCTCTTCAAGGTGCACCTCCCATATTTTAACGCCAGCGAGTTCACCATTTTTACCTATTGGCATGGAGGTGCGCTGATATCCAGAAGGCAGATCAGGATAATCGTAGTGCTTTCGCAGGATGTATATCGGCTCCTTCACAATCTCACAGTTGAGCATCAAAGCTATGGCGATAACCGCATCTACAGCTTCCTGGTTCACCGGCATCGGCTTTGCCCCTGGCATGCCGGTACATACCTCGCATACGTTGGTGTTCGGCGGCGCGTCGCGGTAGTTTGTGGGTGAGTTGCAGAACAGCTTCGTCTTTGTAGCAAGCTGCTCGTGAATTTCGAAGCCGATGGTTACCTTCATGCTCGGCCCCCCTCAAGCGCATACATGGCGTTAAGTATCTTCTGCTCCTCCAGCGGCTTTGCATGGAACTGTATGCCCACCGGCACATCACCAACTTCGCCCGCCTTAATCACACCTGCAGGAATCCCGGCCAAGTTCGCTGGCACCGTGAGAAGGTCGTAGGCGTACATGGCGAGAGGGTCGATGCTCTCGCCGATGCGGTGGGGAAGCTTTGGCGTTGTGGGACCAGCGATTAAATCAACGCCGCTCAGCGCCTCAAGCATCTCTTTCTTGATAAGAGAGCGGAACTGCAGGGCACGGCGATAGTACCTGCCAGAGTACTCCTTCTGGCTGATGTAGCGTCCCAGCATGATCCTGCGCAGCACCTCCTCGCCGCAAACTTCCTCGATGCGGTAGCCGTAGCGACGACCATCGAAGCGCCTCGTGGCGGAAAAGAACTCCACAAAGACGGTGAGGTAGTAGGTGGGCAGCGCCTTGTCCAGGCTGGGGAGTTCCACCTCCACAACGCTCGCTCCCTGAGCTTCGAGCTTAGCAAGCGCATGCTTAACCTCGCGGATTATCTCTTTCGCCGCGTACTCCTCAAACTCCTTTGCAAAGCCTATGGTGTAGCCTGAGAGGTCAGCGCTGAGCTTCGAGGTGTAGTTTTGCTGCGAAACGCGCAGCGTCGTCGCCTCCTTCGGGTTGTAACCTGCGATAACCTCAAGGAGCAGGGCCGCGGAGTAAACATCTCTCGCAAGGGGGCCTATTTGGTCTAAGCTCATCGCCAGGTCTATTAAACCGTAGCGGGGCACCAGGCCATAGGTGGGCTTTATTCCAACCACACCGCAGTGCGACGCGGGGTTGCGGATGCTTCCGCCGGTGTCACTCCCCAGGGCGAGGTCTGCAAAGTTCGCGGCTATCGCGGCTGCGCTCCCCGAAGAAGAGCCTCCGGGTATTCTCCCTCTAGCCGCAGGGTTCTGAGTTGGGCCAAAGTAGCTCGTCTCCCCGCTGCTGCCACAGGCGAACTCGTCCATGTTGGTCATGCCTATTATAATTCCATCCTCTCGGCGTATGCGCTCAATTACAGTGGCATCGTAGGGCGCCACGTAGTTTTCAAGGGTTTTTGAGGCGCACGTGGCTCTTAACCCGCGCACATTTATGTTCGACTTCACGGCGATTGCCAAGCCAGCAAGCTTTCCGGCTCTGCCCTGCTTTATCTTCTCATCTACAGCACGTGCCTCCTCAATGGCGCGGGGGTTGACCTCTATAAAGGCGTTTATCTCCCCGTCGCGTGCCTCAATAGCTTCAAGGAAGCGCAACACATTCTCCTCAGCGCTAAGCGCTCCACTCTGAAGCTCCTCTATAACGCCCATCCTCGCTACACCCAGCTGCCCACTTCAGCGATGTAGTAGCCCTCATCATCCTTATGGGGAGCAATCTTCAGCGCAGCCTTGCGAAATTCTGGATTAAGCTCTGGCTCTGCGTCGTTGCGTGTGACGTTTATCTCCTCGACAACGTAGTACGTCTCCTCAAGGTTAATCTCTCCAAGCGCCTCAGAAAGCTCCTTCAGCACGCGCTCTGCCTCGCGACGAACCTTCTCCTCGTCCATGGCATAACCTCTGCTCTGTGTAATGCAAAAGGAATATAAAAATTATGCGGCCCTGACCAGAATCACGCCGTTGTTGCTCTCTATATCCTCAGCACTAAAAACCCTTTTCCTGTCCCTTCGCTTTACCAGAAACTCCCTCACATCCCCCTCCTCGCTAAGGGTAACACTTATCACCTTACCGTAGTAGTTACCCTTTCTGTCATAAACCTCCTTGCCTATCATCTCGTGCCTGACCTTAACGTACTCCTCTCCCTGGGAGAGCGCATAGCCAGGGGTCTCTTCAAGCTCCTCCCTCGCCTCTCCCTCAAATAGCTCAAACTCCTTCTCAGCTTCACTCTGCGCAAGGCCTTCCTCCTCTCTCAGCCTCCTCAGATATTCCCGTGTTGCAGGTGCTGCGGACTTAGAAGGTGTCTCCAGCGTATAGCTCAGGTAGAGCAGAGCAGCACCATTTGCTATTAACACCAGGCTGGGAATAAGAAGCATGAATGCTGTCATGCGAATTGCACCCACACCAAAGGGCGGGGAAACGTCTGGCGTAAAAAGGCGCATCGCAAAGGAGTAAAACTTAACCGGAGCTAAAAGTGCCACCAGCCCGAGAATGAGATTGAGAACCCCAACCGCACGCACGACCTTCATCTCAAATCCTCAGGTAACTTTTATTTATATCACAATATAAAACTTCTCCTCCAGATGTTGTGGAAACGTTTTCACATAATGCTGGATGATGAAAAAATTTTTAAATAACCTCCGGTATAGTAGTAGTGGGGTGTTAATTCAATGAATAATAATGCTGGAGAACTCCTTGTCGAAGAGGAGTTAAAAAGAGTTGAAGCCAAGAAAAGGATAATATGGCGGATATTCTGGCTTAATGTGGCAATATTTGTAGGACTTATACTCCTTATGCCCCTCGATGCCGTGATAGCAGGTGGTGAGATTAATTTATGGTTTGTTGCCTACACCGCCGTGGCTTTTGGCACCTTCCTGTTCTACGGGAGTCTGGTAAAGAATCATATGCACATCTCAGGCGAGTCTCTTTACAACGTAAGAAAGCAGATAGAGGATTTGGAGAAAAAGGCTGCTGGGGACGGGGACGAGAATGTGAAACTTGCGCCAGAGGACTTTGAACTTCTTGAAAGCCTGAAAGAACTCGAGCGCTGGTACAGGGAGGCGATGGTGAAAGAGATCATGCTCAGAAATCCGCAGGAGAGGATAAAAGAGATAGAGCGGTGGTACCGGCTCGGGATAAGCAAGGACATAACCATCCGAAACCTTAAGAGGAAGCTTAGAGAGCTCAGTAAAAAAGAAAAACCCCCTCTATGAGCGAGTGGAAGCCTTGAGCGACGCCTCAATCTTCTTCAGCGTCGACTCGGGGTTGCTGTAGTAGCTCTCCACCCATCTGCGCACATCGTAAATTTCCCTGATGTTGTTTTCAAGCAGATAATCAAGCACAAGCTTCCTGCGCTCGAGCTCGCGGTTCACCTCCTCCACGGAAATGCCCACCTGCTTTGCGAGCTCCTGCTTCAGCGTACTCGGCGTGCCTGTGTTTTTGAGCTCGTCTGTGACAGGGTCGTACTCGTAGAGCTTACTCAGTGCTACGGTGCCCTCACTGATACCATCAACTTCGGTTACCTCGGTCACCCTCCTTATTGAGCCTCTTTTTTCATGGGTGTACCTCGCCTGCATAACTATCAAATCCAGGGCGGGAATCATTATCATTGGAACATTCATGGGCTCATTTGTCAAACGCGTAATGCACTCTCTGGCGCTGTTCGCATGGAGTGTGGCAAGGGTTCCATTATGGCCCGTGTTCATCGCCGTGAAAAGCGTCTTTGCCTCAGGCCCACGAACCTCTCCTATAATTATTCTGTCCGGGCGCATTCGCAGGGTGTTTTTGAGGAGGGTGTCCATGTCTATCTCGCCCTTACCCTCTATGCTCGGAGGGCGTACCTCAAACCTTACAAGATGCTTTATTGGGAGCTGAAGTTCTGCGGTATCTTCGATGGTGATAATCCGCTCACGCCCGCGAATAAATATGGCCAGAGCATTAAGCGTTGTTGTTTTTCCGCTCCCGGTTCCACCTGCAACCAGGATGTTTTTTGGCCATACCCCCATACCGTCGACCATCAGCCACAGAAAGGCGGCAACCTCACTGTTGAGAGTGTTGAATTTTATAAGGTCCACTATTGTGAGCGGGTCCTTTTTAAACTTCCTTATTGTTACAGTTGGCCCATCCAGAGCGGGCGGGCTTAGGGTGGCATTGACACGTGAACCATCTGGAAGACGTGCATCCAGAAGCGGAGAAGAGGCGTCTATACGTCTGCCTACGCTGCTCGCAATGCGCTGTATTATATTCACAATCTCCTGTGGATCCTGGAAAACCACATTCGTCTCCAGCATTCCATACTTCCTGTGGAAAACATAGACCGGACGCTTTGGACCTATGACCATTATCTCTTCAATTTCATCATCTTCGAGCAGAGGTTCAAGCAGGCCATAACCCACCATGTCATTGACTATTAGCTCTGCAAACTTCTGCCTCTTCTCAGGCGAAAGCTCCAGGTCACCCTTGAGTTTGTCCATTATTTCAAGCACCGCGAAGAGCATGCGCTGCTTCATCTGCTCCTTTGTTAACCCCCTGAGGTCAACCTTAGCTTCTTTAATAGCCGCATCTTTTACCTTCCTCAGGAACTTCATCTCTTTAGGTGTAAGGGTCGGGAATTCAATCCTGTAGAAGTACCTGTTTCCCAGATTAACTACCCTTGTCTCACCCTCACTCATTTCCTATCGCCCGCCTGATGCGCATCTTGAGGTCTTCCGGGTCAAAGGGTTTTGTTATGTAGTCTACAACTCCCTCCACCGCCATAGCTGAAAGTACCTCACTGGCCTCGCTGCGTATGCTGAATATTATAACCGGCACCTTTTCTGCACCTCTAAGTTTGCGGAACTTCTCAAGAAAGTCCCAGCCGTCCATGCCAGGCATCATTATATCGAGGAGAACTATGTTGGGCATCTTATCTTTTATAAGCTTCAGGGCCTTCTCGCCACTATCTGCTGTAATTACCTCAAACTCCCCGCTCAGTATGTTCTTTACGAGTCTTAGCATGTCATGCTCATCATCAACCACCAGAACTTTTTTCATTCTCCTTCACCTCTGACCGCCTGAGGGGAAGTACCAGCGTAAATGTCGAACCCTCGCCTGGAGTACTCTCCACATAAACCTCACCACCATGCGCTTCGACTATTGTTCTTACCACCGCCAGTCCCATTCCTGTGCCCCCATATTTTCTGCGTGTGGAGGCGTCCATCTGGAACAGCGGGTCAAAAATTTTTGATTGCGCATCCTTTGAAATACCAATACCTGTATCGCTCACAGAGATGATTGCACTCTTCTTCCCCTTTCGGGCTTTTATTGATATTTTGCCCTGCGGACGGTTAAACTTTATGGCATTGTCTATGAGGTTAATAAGGGCATGTGTCAGTTTGTCAAAATCTGCTTTAATATTAAAATCTTCTACCTGTAGCTCAAGTTCTATATCCTTTTTTGACATTTCCCGTTTTTTCTTTTCAATGACACGGGAAATTAAATCCTTAATTGGGAAACTGCTCGACCGTAGCTTAAGCTTTTCTCTTGACGCCTCTGCCATGGCGATGAGGTCGCCTATTATTGCATTCTGCTTATCGAGCGCCTCGAGTATCTTGGTAAGTTCCTTTTTCCTCTCTTCGTCATTCTGCTCATCCATTGCCAGCTCCGCAAAACCCTTTGCTATTGTCATGGGCGTACGCAGCTCATGGCTGACATTGGCAATAATGTCACCCTTCATCGAGTCAAGAGTTTTAAGCTCCTCATATGCTTTCTTTAGCTTCTCTCCCGCCTCAAGCTCATCTTCAAGCAGATTTAGAAGAGCTCTTTCGCTCTCCTCGAGCTCCTTTTGAACTTTCTTCTTATCGGTTATATCCATGCCATATATATGGGCAGTATTCTCCGAAACCGGAAGAATGAGATACTCTATATAACTCTCCCCAAACCTGTGCTCAACATTTATCCTCCTCCCGGATGCACATGCATCCCTTACGAGCCACTTATAATTAGGGGGAAGCAACTTTTCAACACCCTCTTTACCTTTGACATAGTGGAACGCCCCCTTGTTAACATACAGGATTTCGCCATTCTTTGAGACATTGAAAATGGGATAGGGGTTCTCAGCTGGAAACCGTGCCAGCTCTCTAATTCTCTGCTCCTCGCTCAACAGTTTCACGTGCTCAAGGGCGAGGGAAATATCTCTGCCAAGCTGCTCAAGGAGGGGCACCATATCCTCTGTAAAAAATGCCTGCTCTGTGGAGTAGAGGCTTATAGCTGCAACAATTCTGCCTTCACGCTCAATGGGTATTGTAGCCGAGGACATATAACCATGCTCAAGCATCTGCTCACGCCAGGGTTTAATATCCACATTTCTCCTCGTATCTGAATTTACGATTATCCTTCCCTTCTTTATGGCATCGGGCACTCCTGCCAAGCCTCCTGATGTTATATCCTCCAGAAATCTGCTGTTGCGTCCGTATGAGCACGCCGGCTTCATGCCCCCGTCCACCAGCAGACCTACCCACGCAAAGTCGAATCCACCCATCTCCACAGCAGCTCTGCAAATCTCCCTGAAAATGCCCTCCTCCGACCTGGTATTAACAATCGCATGAATAATCCCGCTCAAAAATAAATACATGCCCTTCAATTTTTCAACTTCATCTTTCTCTAGGGGCGTTTTACTCCTCTCCCTCAGAACACAATTTTCTCAACCTTTCAAGCTCCTGCCTGAGCCTGCGGTTCTCCTCCTTCAGCTCTGCCATGCGCAGCTCTCTATCCACAGTAACCCTGCGCCACCTTTCAAGCTCAGCTATACGCCGTTCGAGCTCCTTCTGTACCCTTTCTCTGGATGTCACATCTCTGGCGGCCTCCACAATCGCTATGACCCTGCCCTCCTCATCTCTTATGCTTGAAGCTGAGATCTCCACTGTTATCTTTCTTCCACTGCAGTCTGTATGCTGATGCACATGTCCACGCACCTCCTCCCCGTTCAACACCTGGTCGACAGTACATGGCACCTCATTGCACTTTGTGGGGCTACCGTGTACAAGCTGATAGCACTTCTTTCCAACAACCTCCTCACGAGACAGGCCCAGCATTTTCAGCGCCTCTGGATTGGCATCCAGTATCCTATAATCCGGTGAAAAAAGGAATATTGCATCGTTTGTTGCCTCAAATATGCTCCTGAAGTGCTCCTCACTCTCCCTTATACGGTGCTCCCTTTTCCCCACGTAGCTCTCTATCGCCACAATCATGTCCAGGAATACAACCTTCATTATTCCATTGAGGTATGGAAGAATCCCTCCATCATATTCTCTGCAGAACCTCTGCAGAATAAGCTCCATATATTTCCTGTATGCCCCCACATACCACCGCAGCTGAAGACCTATTCTATCGTGCGCCACACCCACTCTGGTTCTGTCCTTCAGATATTCAAGGTCATACTCTCCCATGGTAAGTTTTTTAAAGTAATCAAGCTGCCTGGCTTTAACCCGGGCAACTGTCTCCTTGTCTCTAAAAAAGCTCCTGGTCTGTGGGAAGCTCAGGACATACTCATAGAAGGCATCCATAATTTCTTCCTGGTGGGGGGTAAGAATCCCTGTCACCTCTTCAAAAATATGCTTATCTTCTTCCGTAATCTCGAGATAGCTTTTAATTTTCTCCCAATCTTCTTCAAGAAGTTTTTCTGGATTCATCCTGAGCCGCCTTCATTCTTTCAAGCTCTTCTTTCAGCTGCTTAAGCTCCTTTCTCAGATTCCTGATTTCAATGTCCTTCTCTATTCCAGTTCTCAGCCAGCGTTCAAGTTCAGCAATGCGTGCGCGATAGTCGTGATATCTCGCCTCTGTCATTTTTCCCTCCTCAAACCATTCTATCAGCTGCTTAACACTGTAAAGCAGGTCCCTATCCTCTGGTGGAAGTTCCACATCCACATCTCCCGGCAGGCGTCTGTCAATTTCACCTCTGCCAATAAAGGCAGATGCAAAGGAAGGGGGTATCCCCGGCATACATCTCTTCTTCATTATTTGTGCCGCAAGAAAAGAGAAGGCAACAACAGCAAAAGCTGAGTAGCCTATGAACCAGGGTTCCAGGAAGCCCTGCTCTGTTGTGATAAGCTTCACCGGCAGGAAGAGTATGAGGCCAATCACAGCTATTACAAGTATCCAGAAAATTCGCCAGTATTTCCTCTTACCAATCTCACAGAACTGGGATTCCTCACCTTCTATATTTAATAAATCCCCCATGAAATACCACCCTCATTTTCCAGATGACCCTTTCCCCGGTAAGGTCTTTATATTTTACTGCCATTAAATACTTTAAATACTTTTTGTTGAAAAATTCTTTATAACGGGCTGGTAAGGTGCTTCTCCAAAAACTTTTTTAATGGTAGGGCAGTAAAGAGCATAAGAGATTTTTACAAAGAATCACTCTGATGGAGGAATTTTATTGGCAAGGATTGCTGTAAAGAGGCGGAAGATAGATACCTGGAAGACAAAAAAGTGGTATGATATTCTCGCGCCCAAGATGTTTGGCGAGGTGAAGGTGGGCGAGACGATAGCCAGCAGCCCAGAGCAGCTCATCGGGCGCGTAATTGAGACGACGATGAAGGACATAAGCGGTGACTTCACAAAGCAGCACATCAAGCTCAGGTTTCAGATAATAGATGTGCGCGGAAACAACGCCTACACCCGCTTCAAGGGGCAGAGCCTATCCCGCGAGTACATGCGCAGCCAGATAAGAAGGAAGAGCACCCGCGTTGAAGGAATAGTTGACGTTAGCACAAAGGACGGACACAGACTGAGGATTCGTGTTATAGCCCTCGCCTTTGGCAGGGCACAGACATCGCAGGAGCGCGCCATACGCAGAATTCTCGTTGACATGATTACCAAAGCCGCCCAGGAGAGGGACCTGGATACGTTTGTACAGGAGGTCGTCGCGGGTAAGATATCTGCCAGCATGTACCGTGAGGCGAGCAAGATATACCCACTGAAGCGGGTTGAGGTCAGAAAGATAAAGGTGCTAAAGTATCCGGAGCAGGAAGTGCAGCAGGCTCAGCCAAGCATGGAAGCTGCCGAAGCTTAAAATAAGACCTCCTCCACGGAGGTTATACTTATGTATCTTGTCCTTTTAATATGCCTTGCCCTAGGTGTTCTGATATACAAAAAGCGTATTCTCGACGCCCGAGGCACCACACTGGCAGTGCTCATGGGCGTTCTCATCTATCTTTTCGCCGGCCTTGCGTGGCTTGTGCTGCTACTGTGCTTCCTGTTTCTTGGATTTGCCACTACAAGGTATAAGTACTCATACAAAAAGGCGCTCAACGTTTCTGAGCCCCATGGTGGACGGAGAAAGGCAATTAATGTGATCGCCAATGGTGCACTCCCAACAGTCTTTGCAGGGCTTTACTACCTCTCCGACGGGTCAACCTTCTTTATGGCAGGTTATCTCGCCAGCGTCGCCACGGTTACTGCGGACACCCTCTCCTCCGAACTCGGGGTACTGAGCAGACGCAGGCCCGTATTAATCACAACGCTCAAGGAGGTTCCTCATGGAACCAATGGAGGGGTAACCTTTCTTGGAGAAATCGCCGGCTTCGGGGGGGCGCTGTTTATAGGCGTAGTGGCCTACGCTCTTGGAATGGGCCCCCTCACGCTTTGTCTTACCTCATCGCTGGTAGGTGGTATAATTGGCTTCAACTTTGACAGCCTCTTAGGTGCCACCTTTGAACGGCGTGGGATGCTGAGCAACGCAGGCGTAAACCTCCTCTCCAGCATGGCTGGTGGAATCTTCGGCGCAGGTGCCGCGCTCTACCTGGTGCGATAAATATTTAACCTCTCCCGCCTAGCTTCTGACGATGACTACTCTGGAAGAGCTCAGGGACAAGCCGCTGGAGGAGCTTCTAAGCCTGGCCTGGAAGCTCAGGAAGAGCAACTTCGGGGATGTGCTCTTTGTCTCCGCACCAAGTGCAAAGCGCTATGAAATTGCCGGATTCAAAAACTCACCCCGGAGCTTTGTGAATGTGAGCGTCACCGGCAGCGCCTGTGCGCTGCGCTGCGAGCACTGCGGTGGCAAACTTCTGGAGAGCATGCACCACGTCTCCAGCGAGGAGGAGCTAATTGCCCTGGGAAGGTGGCTCGTGGAGAGGGGTGCAGAGGGCGTGCTCATAAGCGGTGGTGCAACCAAAGAGGGCAGAGTGCCCCTGCGCGGCTTTGAGCAGGCGCTGGCAGAGCTCAGGAGGATGGGGCTCAGGGTTATAGTGCACTCTGGCTTAGTGGATGAGGAGGATGCCCGCTCGCTAAAGCGCGCTGGCGTGGAGCAGGTGCTCCTCGACATTATAGGCGACGAGGCAACAATTAAGGAGGTCTACCACCTCAATAAAACCCCCGCCGACTACGCCCGAGCCCTTGAGCACCTGAAGCGGGAGGGGCTGAGCATAGCACCCCACATTGTGGTAGGGCTGCACCGCGGCGAGATCAGGGGCGAGTACGAGGCGCTGCGCATGATAACTCGAGCTAAGCCTGAGGCGATTGTTGTGGTGGTGCTTTCACCGCTCTATGGCACGCGCTTCGAGGGCATCGCCCCGCCACCGCCGGAGGAGGTGGCTAAGCTTGTGGCGGTTGCCAGAATCTTGAACCCTAAAGCAAGGCTCAACCTGGGCTGTGCGAAGCCAGCCAAGGATAAGGCGGAGATTGAGACCCTCGCCATAGACGCTGGCATCAACACCGTCGCCTACCCCAGCGAGGAGGCGCTGAGGTATGCGGAGGAGCGCGGACTTGAGCTGAGGTTCTCTGAGCTGTGCTGCACACTGGTGTAGGACATGGCGGTAAAGCTCTTCGACCTGGGTTTTATGTCCTGGAAGGACAGCCAGCTTGTGTACCACGCTCTAGCCAGGCTGGGCATTGAAGCGGTGGTGGTGCAGCGCACGCGCGACTGCTACGTCTCTCTGGGGCTCTTCAACTCACCCCAGGAGCTGGACCTCGCCTACCTGCGCAGCCGCGGGATACCCTACTTCAGGCGGGAGATAGGCGGTGGCATAGTCCTGCTTGACAGAGAGCAGCTCTTCTACCACGTGGTGGTGCACCGTAACGCAGAGCACACGCCGGTTAAAACAGACACCTTCTACAGGAAGTTCCTGTCGCCGGTGATTGCCACCTACAGGGGGCTTGGTCTAAAGGTGCGCTACAGACCGGCGAACGACCTTGTGGTAGATGGGAGGAAGATCTCGGGCAACGGCGCCGGACTAATAGGGGACTGCAAGGTGCTCAGCGGAAGCATACTGTTCGACTTCAACCATGCGCTCATGAGCAGGGTGCTGCGCCTGCCAGGGGAGGTGTTCAGAGCACGTGCCGAGGAGCTCATGAGGGAGAGGCTGACCACGCTGAGGGAGCAGCTGGGCGAGTTCTCACCGCAGGAGGTGAAGCAGGCGCTTATAGGAAACTTCGAGGAGCTTTTCGGTGAACTCGAGGAGGCGAGCATTACCCCCGAGATAGCCCGCGAGATGCGCCGCCTGGAGAAGAAGTACCTCTCGCAGGAGTGGCTGAACATGCCGGGAAGAGCTACGAGAGAGCTCAAAATCGCCGAGGGCTGCTATCTGGCCTTCGCCTCCCTGGGGGAGGTGGAGATAATCGCGGAGCGCAGTGAGGGCAGGCTGAGGTGGGTCAGGGCGACAAGAAGGGGTGAGAGAATGCCTGCGCTCGAGGAGCGCCTCCTAGGCGAGGAGGCGAGCTACGAGAAAATCTTAAATATCCTTACCGAGAGCTTAGAGTATAGCCAGGACGTGGAAGAGGCAGCGCGTACCATTGCAGGAGGTAACTGAATGGAACTCAAGGCAGAGCAGGTTTTAAAGGTTGGCGAGTACGAATTTCCTCTGGACAGGCTCTACTACAGGGGCAGGAACGCCCACATCTGGGTAAAGCGCGAGGGCGAGAATGTGCTCCTGGGCATAGACGCCTTCCTGGCGGAGAGCGCGGGCTACCTCAACTACATCTCCGTGACGGCGGAGGAGCTCACCAGGGGCGAGGCCTTCGCCAACATTGAGTCAGCCAAGTTTGTGAGCAAGCTGTACTCACCTGTAGCCGGAAGGGTGGTGGAGGTCAACAGCGAGGTGATGGAGAACCCTAGGCTGGTGAACCAGTCGCCCTACGAGGCGTGGATAGTAAAGGTGAAGCCCAGCAGCGAGGCTGAGCTGGGCCATGAGGAGCTTCTTGGCGAGAGCGAGGCGATTGCCGCCTGGATTGAGGAGGAAATAGCCAGACTGGAGGAAGAGTAGTGGAGAGCCCCGAGTACGTGCAGACCTCAACGGCGGCTGCGATTACTCTCAAGCTCTTCCCGGGCAGGTTCTACCGCGGAGCCAGGCTAAAGGCTCTCAACCTGCTCCTCACCTACAGCGACGGATGCAAGGCAAGCTGCGCCTACTGCGGGCTCAGCAGCAAGCGCGTGCCCCTGAGCGGCAAGACCTTCATACGCGTGGACTGGCCCATTTTTGCGACGGACGAGATCATCACGCGAGTGAACATGTACGGAAAGCACCTGGAGAGGGTGTGCATCTCCATGATAACCCACCGCCGCGCCTACCAGGACACCCTCACCCTGGTGAGGCGCTTCCGCGATGAGACGCCTCTGGCTATCTCAACGTTAATCTCACCCACGCTCATGAAGAGCAAGGAGATGGTGGCAGAGCTCAAACGCGCTGGAGCCGAGATGTGCGGCATCGCCGTGGACTGCGCAACACCGGAGCTCTTCGACGCCCTCCGCGGGCGCGGTATGCAGGGCCCCCACCGCTGGGACCACTACTGGCGCGTAATCGACTGGGCGGTGGAGAGCTTTGGAAGGTACAACGTCAGCGTCCACCTTATCGTCGGCCTCGGCGAGAGCGAGCGGGAGATGCTTGCCGCGGTGCAGCGCGCCTACGACGCGGGTGCTGAGGCTCACCTCTTCGCCTTCTACCCGGAGCCGGGGTCGCCTATGCAGGAGCACTCGAGGCCAAGCATAGAGCAGTACCGCAGGGTGCAGCTCGCGCGCTACCTGATCCACCGCAACCTAGCACGTTACGAGGACATGCGCTTCTCCTCCAGGGGAGAGGTGGTGGACTTTGGGGTGAGCAGGGAGGTGCTGGAGGAGGTGATAGAGGAGGGCAAGGCCTTCATGACCTCGGGCTGCAGGGGCAGGGATAACGAGGTGGCGTGCAACCGGCCCTACGGCAATGAGCGCCCCGGAGAGGTGCTCAGAAACTTCCCCTTCCTCCCTGGAGAGGAGGACAAGAAGCTCATCCGCCAGCACCTGGGTCTTGCGTAGCCCTCTCCTCTATAAGCTCCAGCAGGGCTTTCGCCTCACCTATTTCCTCCACTTCCCGCCTTGTAACCGCCGCTATGCCTGAGATGTTCTTCGCCCTGCCCGAGTGGAGGAGGATAAACGCCCTGCGCTTGACGGTGGTGGAGATGCTCCTAAGGAGCCTTGCGCGCTCCACCACTTCCCTGGTGCAGCACCTGGCAAGCTTTGTCAGAAGCACCTCGCCCTCCCCCTTTGTGAGCGCCGAGAAGGGTGCCTTCCTCACGGGGAGTACGTCGAATCCCAGGCTTCTGAGCCTCATCAGTTCCCGCGGAGGCGCAGCACTGCGAGCAGCACGGGGCACGCGGAAGATATTTATGGGCTTCACCAGAGGCTCGCCGAAGATGTCCTCAAGCTTGAGCGCCGTCTCAAAGGTGGCGCTTGCCTCCCCCTCCTCATACTTGTAAATCGCCTTCGCGGAGACGCCTGCAAGCTTCGCAAGCGCCGGCCTGCTCAGCCTGCTTGCCTCTCTTAGGCTCTTAAGCAGCGCACCGTCAATGCTGGCATAGTAGCCCCCGCGGTAGCACAGCAGCGCGGGGTACTCCCCGGCGAGCGCATTCTCCAGCGTCTCCTCGCTCACGCAGGCTATGCCGTGCCTCAGGTACACCACGCCCTCGTGCAGCGCCTCTCCACTTCGCCTCTCTCCCACAACCACAGGAGCAGCGCCAAGCGTGGCGGCTATTCGCCTTATATCTCCGGCCTGCGTCTCCGTCAGACTGTCTATGTTCCTCAGCACCTTTATGAGCAGAAGGCGCTCTCCCTTCCGGGCAAAAAAGTCGAAGCAGGAGTTGCTGAGCACGCAGGCTTCTGAGATCTCGTATCCGCGATTCTCAAAAATTTCCTGCACCCTGAGGAATAAATTCAGCCTCTCCTGCATTTTCACCGCATCTCTTTTATTCCTCCTCCTATAAATCGCTTACCCCGTTATCCTGCTGTGAATAGGACATGCTCCTCCACATTGGCATTGACGACACTGACTCGAGGAAGCACGGGATGTGCACCACCTACATCGGCGCGGTGCTCCTCAGGAGGCTTGCGAAGGTAGGTGAGGTGGAAGAAGCCAAGCTGGTGCGCCTCAACCCGAACATCAAGTACAAAACCAGGGGCAACGCCGCGGTTGCGCTTGCGGTTAGAACAAAGAAGGTGGAGGAGGCGAAGCGCATCACAAAGCAAGCGGTAGAGGAGTTTGCCGTCCTTGAGGATGAGAACACAAACCCGGGCATCGTCTTCCACGAGGGCGAGCTCCCCGAGGACTTCTCCCGCTTCTACCACCGCGCCCTGCATGAGGTTGTGGGGATTGACCAAGCCGAGAGGCTGCTGCGCAGGCATGGCGCCGAGTATGTGAAGTACAAGCTCGGCAGGGGCATCGTGGGCGCGCTGGCGGCGATTGGAGCTGAGCTCGAGCAGGCCACCTATGAGTACATCGCCTACCGCGCAAGGGAGCGCTGGGGAACGCGCCGCAACATCGACACTACCTCTGTGCTCGCCATGGATGCGCTCACCTTTCCGCTGACCTTCAACAACTTCGACTACGAGGAGGGCAGGGTTCTTATAGCACCTCACACACCCTGTCCAGTGCTCTTCGGCATCCGCGGCATTAGCGCGCAGGTTGTGGAGGAGGCGGCAGAGCTGGTGCTCCCGGGGGAGGAGATCGCCCTCAGTGCCGTGTACAAAACCAACCAGGGTACGGATGCGCACCTGGAGGAGGTGAGCCGCATAGCTGAGGTGAGGCCCTTCTCCTCCGTCATTCTCACCGGCGAGGTGGCTTCTGAGCCGGAGATTATCCGCGGAGGTCACGTGTTCTTCCGGCTCCGCGATGAGCACGGAGAGGAGATTACCTGTGCCGCCTACGAGCCCACGAAGGGCTTCCGCGGTGTGGTGCGCGCCCTCATCCCGGGGGACAGGGTTAAGGTTTATGGCGGTGTGGATGAGAGCTGGACAATAAACCTGGAAAAGCTGGAGGTGCTCAGACTCAGAAGAGAGAGGCTCGTCAACCCGCGCTGCCCGCGCTGCGGCAGGCGGATGGAGAGCGCCGGCAGGGGCAAGGGCTACCGCTGCAGGCGCTGCAGGACGAGGGCGGAGGAGAAGGTGAGGGAGAGGCTTGAGAGGAGCCTTCAGGAGAAGCTGTACTCGGTGCCGCCGATAGCCATGCGGCATCTCAGCAAGCCCCTGGTACTTGCGCTGTAGCTACACCACCCTGAGCATCACAATAAACCACAGCAGGGCGCCGATAAGCGCAAACACCACCCAGTCCCTCTCCCCTCGCTGCCTTACCGCTCCGCTGTACCCCACGACACCTGAGCAGGCGCCCAGAAAGAGCCCTGAGAAGAGGGGAACACCCTCAAAGCCACCAAAGAGTGCACCCGACATGAAGAACAGGAATGCAGGGAAGAAGCCGAGGAGGAAGGAGGCAAGACTGCCGCCCCTCCGCGAGCCATAGAGGAAGGCAACCGCGCCGGGGACGGGAATGAGGAGGAGCAGCAGGGCAACAATCCCCGCAAAACTGCCGCCCACCCCTTTAGAAACCACGTAGGAGAGCATAACGTAGATAAGGGACAGCACAACCGCAATGGTAAGAGCCTCTCTATCCTCCTGCATCCTTCTTCGCCTCCTGATGGCACATCCACAGCAGGTTATCGCTTTTCCAGCAGCTCCCTCAGATAAATCTTATGCCTTCCCAGCTTGCCGCCGTAGTTGCCGGCGCTTATCCTAACTATGCCCTCCACCTCGCTTCCCGCCTCCATCGCAGCCAGCATGGCGCGCTCCACCGCCTCGAGATTAATACCGTTTATCACCACCTCCGGTATTGAGACCACGCCCTCGGGCACAAGGGAGTCTGGAATCTTTCCCCTGAGCGTCGGGCAGTAGGGGTGGTTGGTCGTGGGGCCTATCTC
>WANW01000079.1 GCA_015521615.1 Candidatus Hydrothermarchaeota archaeon | reverse complement strand
ACGATGTACTGTGGCAAGGGCATATTCTCCAGAAGGCGCATTTATTCTCATCTTTTCGGCAAGTAAAGAAGCATAATTTGCAGAGTCGATTATAGTATTGCCTACTGGGATTATTTCTCCTTTTTGTTTTTCCCTTTTCAGATTTTGTGCAGAAAGATCAGAGACAGCAAATAAAATATCTGAGAATCTATCAGCAATTTTACGCGATATTTCTTCAGGGAATGGTTCGAAAATGCTCCCTGAGCGTAATCCTGCCTCTAAATGCACATTTTTAAAACTCTTTCCCGGATTTAATAGCTCAGAAGAAGCAACAGAAGCGGCGGCTGTGCTCATTGTGTCGCCGTGATAAAGTACAAATTTTAAATCTTGGCGTCTTTTTATCTCGTTCCTTATTCTGGGCACGATTTCCAGGTTCCATGCAATCGCCTTTGAAACCCTGCCCCAGAACTTGGTGGTTTTCCCTCTGGGCGGAGGGGTAAGGACCACATCAGGCTCCTTGACTCCGAAGGTTTTCACAAGATCGCCCAGGTCATGTTGCCCGGTATGAATAAAGGTATATTCAATATCCCTCTTCTCAAGCTCCAGCATTACCGGGAAGGTCTTTATCAGCTCTGCCCTTGTACCGATAATGATTGCGATCATAATCAAATAACGGAGGCGGTCTTTAAAGCATAGCCTGCAACAAGAATCTCAAGAACATACAAAACGATAACGACTCTAATTTCCGATGGCTTTGAAACTTTGCTCAGAAGTTTAATTAACAGGTGTTCTATACCATATATTTTATTATAGGGTAATGAGAGCGTACTATCCATAGCGGGCTTTCCAAAACTCTCGGCTTTGAATCTGGAACGTGCCTTTAAGACAAATTCCAGAAAATAAGGAATAAAAAGTATCACTGCTATCTTCTCAAGGTTGCCCAGTATCGCAACGCATGCGATGAGCGCTCCCACGCTATATGTGAGCGAGTCACCGGGAAAAATCTTTGCCGGAAACCAGTTATAGCGGAGAAAGGCGAGCAGAGCTAGAACCATGCATCCCGCTATAATTGCAACCCACCCTAAGTTAGACTGCCAGGCAATGAACCCCAGGGTGCCAAGTATAATCACTCCCATTCCCGCCTCCAACCCATTGTAACCTGCGAGCATATTGAAG
The DNA here is from genome assembly GCA_015521615.1 of Candidatus Hydrothermarchaeota archaeon. Taxonomy (GTDB): domain Archaea; phylum Hydrothermarchaeota; class Hydrothermarchaeia; order Hydrothermarchaeales; family BMS3B; genus Pyrohabitans. The sequence goes on along the minus strand of WANW01000079.1, from coordinate 10,485 downwards.
CCGTTGGCGGCACCGGTGATGCCCAGGGGAATAATCAAGAGTGGGTAAAGTATGCCGAAATCGACATTTCCGACAATGGGTAATACCATGGACGATTCACCGGCGTTTACCACCATCATTGGCAGCGCTGCCAGAAGCGTCAGAAGGGGTTTTTGCCACTGCTTCAGTCCTATCTTCCATCCCAGCAGGTCGTCCAGCATGCCTATAATCGTAATAATCAGCACAGTGGTAAGGGCGGCGAGGATATAGATTAAGTTTGCGCTCTGATGAAAGTAAAAGGTACTCAGACCGATGTAGTACAGCACCCCTGCCACGAAGCCGCTCACCACGGCTATGCCTCCCATCTCCGCCACATCTGGTCTTGTGTATTTGTTCATATCCTTACCTACCAGACCGATGCGCCTGGCTGCGCGAATCCATGCTGGGGTAAGTGCGTAGGTTACCCCGAAGCTTATGAGGAAGGATATCAGCAACAGTGGTTCCATGCAAAGAAGAATGTGTTGGGGTGTTTATAAATATATAACGGAATCCTTATTTTCGATTTTAGATAGTGATGAAGCAATGCAGTTTTCAGGAAAACAATTAAATAACCGGAAACAATTTTATAATATATATAATGGTTCTGAAAAATATCTCACAGTTGTTTACTGTAGACCTGCTTCTGGCCCTGGTGCCGCTCACCATAGTTCTGGGCCTGTCTGCGAATGCGATGTCTGGCCTGACGTCTCAGGTTCTGGGCTACTCTGAGTGGTATTCTCACAATGCCCGTGTAAACAATGCTCTAGAGGTGCTTATTAAGACGCCGGGTGAGCCTCCGAACTGGAGTGCCAGCTATCCACCGCAGGTGCCTGCTGTGCTTGGCCTTGCCAACTATACAGCAGATGCGGAGCCCTATGTGCTGGATGATAGAAAGGTGGGGATGCTGAACTATTCAGTAGGCGGTACTCCGCTGTACCAGCTCGCTATTCCTCGCCTCCTCGGCGGAAATTTTTCCTACTTCAATCTCACCTTCGCAGGGGCCACTGAGAACACATCCAACCTGAGCATATCCTTTGCCAGCGGCTCAAGGGGTGGGGTTTCCTCAATATACGCCGCGCAGAGGCTGGCAATGTTTGAGCTGGAGAAGATAGTCAACCGGGTGGATGAAATATCCCGTCTTTCCGGAGAAAATCTGTGCTACGAGGCAGGTGGGGGCGTGGGTGCCCCAAAGATATACTACATGAGTTTTACTGTGGGGAGCGGAGATCTAAGCTCTTACGACTACTGGCTGGTGGGGGAGAAGGAAGCAAGCGATAATGTTCAATCCGACGCCTGGCTCTACGACTCTGCATATGTATTTTCACAGCCCGGAAACATAACCGACTGCAGCTGGATTACCGGTACTCCGGATTATAACATCTTCCCAATTCAGGGCAGTGTAGCGAATTGCACATGCCCCTCTACAGATGAGTGCAGGGAGGATGACACACTCCACAAGATCAACATAGATGCGAGTTTATCTGAGGGGGTCACATATTATGTCTTTATACAGCTTGGAGGTGTACCCTCAACCTCAAGTAACTACTATATTATGCGCGTTCCGAGGGATACGTGCAATCTCAACATAAAGCCTGAATATGGTGGCTTTAAGCCGGTAACGGTAACCCTGGAGGTGGGCCGGTGAGCAGGGCATTTATTTTCACCCTGGATGCGGCGCTTGCACTGATACCTGTATTTATAATCCTGGGTGCGGTCACAATGCTCGGCGCAGGTGAGATGATCTCGATACAGGCACACACCCTTGACCTAAACCAGCGTGCCGAAGATGCCCTCGCAGTTCTCGAAAAGCAGGGCACGCTGGACGAGCTTGCGAGGATATTTGCCAACTATTCAGAGCTGAGGTCCAACAACAACCCTGCCTGGCAGACCGAGTACTCCAGACTTATAAACCTCACAAACAGCTCTCTTATACATCTGATTCCTGAGAGGTATGGCTTTGCCCTGGAGTTCTGGGGTAAGTATCCAGATGGCACCGAGTACATAGATCAGGTGTTCACTACTGATAATCGCGCACTAACAGGACAGGCGAGGCCCTACGAGAATGAATCCACCACCATAGGCATGGCGAGCAAGCTTTTAACGGGATATGAGAAGGAGGTGCCCGTAACAGGGGGTGTCGCCAGAGCGTGGCTTTCCAAGATTCAATGGCGCGATAACATCTACTTCTTCGGATGGCAGCGAACTTCATCGGCAGACAGATGTGGTGGATTTTTCGGTTCCACCAGCTGCAACAACATTTTAGCCACCACAATGCCATTCATCCTGCCCAGTGATTTTAACACTACAAACTGCAATTCTGCATATGCAGAGCTTCTAACGAGGGTTCCCAGTCAATATTTTGATGTAAATATAAATGGTGTCACTGTATATACCAATGCCCAAGGTTATCTGCTGCTGAATAACATCTGCAGCTATCTCAATGCGGGAAACAACACAATTACCATGAGTATAAGGAACAGTGGATCTAATTACTATGAGCTGGGAACGGGCTCTGGCACAAAGGTTGTGGTTAATGCACGGAGCAATCAGTCCACGCCATTGGTGGTTTCGAGGTTTTACATAAATAACGTCACAAGCTCCTGTGTGGTCAGGCAGCAGATGTCACTCTTCACTCCGGGTACAATTAAAAGCATGAAGGTACATCTGGAACTAAACGGAGTTGACTCTGTAACTCTTGCTCTTGCCTCATATGCAACTGGCGGTGATGTTATTGCTCTTCTCAACAGGACGGGATTAAACCGTCAGCCTTCGATTGTGGAGTTTACAGACACCGAGATAAGGGCAGCTCTTTTAAGCCATGGGTTGAGCTACTCCGACCTGAGCCCCAGAGTTTACAACCTGATAATATATCTTGACACCGATGAAAGCTATGAAAACTTTGATGCAATATCCAACCCGCCCTCCTGCGGCACGCAGGTTCAGCGCACGCTTACAAACTCCTACATAGCTGTTGACTGGACGCCCAGTGTCGACCTGCCCGCATACTATATAGACGTAACCAAGTCGCTCTCACTCCAGGGGAGCGGAAGCTCTCTGAGCGGTTACTACACAACCATGACAGGAAGCTATTACCTGCCGAATGGAACTACTCCATGGGGTGTGGATGTGTGGATTGCATGGATACTGAGAGGCACATGGTGCGGGACGCAGGACTTCTCAGAAGATGGTGTTACCCTCTACTCTGCCCCACCCTTTGACAAGTATCTGGTGAGGTATGCGTACATCCAGCAGACTGGGATAATGACACAGGGTGAGCAGAATGTTTTCAAAGCACAGGGTTGCTCGGGCGGTGGGGATTTCTATGGCTTTAACCCTGATAGAAGCTATGGCACTGTAACCTACCTTATTTATCCGTATGTACCCTTCGGCAAGACATATCCATACATCGGCGAGGGTTTTGACATTCGGATATACTATGACGGTGACCAGGACGGTGTCTATAACGCAGGTGATCCTGATGACGGGTATCAGGTAATATCTGTAGGAGGCGGGGGGAGTGAGATAACCTTCTGTGATCTTGACCCGGAGAATTATGCTCTGCACGACGCGCTGCTAAGGCTTATGGACCGGCTCAACTTTGTAAATGATACAAACCCGGACGGTTACGGAACAGACTGCAATTACTTTGACGGCAGTCAGCAGAATCCTGTGGATGTGGTTATTTATCCGGACGTTAAGGTGGATGTTGGGAGTATAGGCGGGCTAACCTACATGTGGGGCCCCATCAAGGCAAGACTGAGGGTGTGGGGATGAAGCGCAGAGCATTTGTATTCTCCGGGATGGCGTTTCTTCTAGCAATTCCAGCACTGATTCTTGCGGCGAGTTTTATCTCAATGCTACATACCGGCAGTGAGGGTATTTTCATAAACATAAGAGGCGAAAAGACCTTCTCACTTTTCGAATCTGCAGAAAAAGACCTGGATAGAGCCGTGGACATCGCTGGCAGGCGTGCTGTGATAGCGGCGGCTGATTATATCTCGCTGTACGGCGAGTGCCTTACCTCGGCGACGTACAACAACCCCCCTTATGGCACTGGTGCAGAAGGTGCAATCAGGGAGCTGATAATCACAGGCAATCTCACGTCAGTGAATCATGGTGTGTTTTCCAGCCTCGTTACTCAGGGCTCTACGCTGCAGGACTGGATAAGAGAGTTCTCAGCTCGAGCGGAGGCTCTTGGCTTTGATGTGGATATAACCATCTCACCGCATGATATCTACATCACCCCGGTGAATGACACCTGGTACTACGTGACCCTAAAGGTGGATGCGATAATCAATGATTCCGCAACAAAGAGGTGGATCTACAACGGCACGATTCCAAGGAGCGGGAACACGACCAGGTTGATATCCGGGGAGGGGATTGATGTGAGTGTGTTCACCTGTCAGCAGCCTGTAGCAAATCAGCCCCCTAATTCCACCATAACAACTCCGGCAAACGACTCTTCGCTCACCTGCAACACAACTTGGATTAACGGCACGGCAAGCGACGACAGCGGAATTTCGCAGGTGTGGATTATTATAAACAGCGGAGCGGAGTACGGTACAGCAAATCTTACAAATCCTGGAGGGAACACGACAGACTGGTATTACTCCTGGACACCGGGTGGGAATGGAAATTATACCATCTGCTCAAAGGCTGTGGATGATGATGGTCTGGAGCAGTCGCCGTGGTACTGCATCGAAGTTTCTATCAGTGGCTGTCCAGCACCTTCTCCAAGGGTATGTAAGCTGGAGTATGTCTCGGGTAGTGCCGGATGGGGGCGGATATGGGATTGGAATGCATGGAGCTGGTTTACGTATGTCTGGTTTGACGTAAACAATACTGATGCCAGTAACAATGTGACAGTGTATAACATGACGGTTTGGTGGAGCAGACAAAGCAGAAAAATGGACGAAATATGGTACAATACAGGCTCAGGGTATGTTAATGTTAATGATACCTGTGTGGCGAATAATACCAAAGTTGGATTGGCCCCCAGTCAAACAATACCGACGCAGGATACGGCAGAAATCTGGTTAAGGTTCAGGCGCAGCAATTGTGGAGGCGCACCCACCATGTCCAACACCTACTTCAACGTCACATTCGAGACCGACCGCGGCGTGTGCAGCGTGGAGTTTAATACTTAACACTCACTTAAACACACCATAGGGCAGAATGTGATGCAGATGAACGTTGGGAGTTGTTAGGGAGGTGTGTTTTGCCGAGGTCGTTAAGTCTGATATCGATGTAGCTCCTCATTTCTGCTCCAGGCTTTTCGTGTTCGTCAATCCTCTCCCTTCACCTCCCTCTCCAGCTCCCCGATCTGCTGGTAAAGAATGCTCGGCGTCAATAAAAAACTTTTTGCACGGTAACTGCTGGCTAAAGGGTATGTCAGATAAAACAGTAACCATTTCCATGGAGGAGTACCAAAAGCTAAAGCGTCTTGAAGAGATAAATACAGAACTTATAGAGCAACTCATTAAGAGTTTGGAGGATGTTAAAAAGGGTAGGATAAAGCGAGTTGCTTAGCTCTCCTGTAGATACCCTTTAATCGCCTCATAGTATACGGGCATGTTTTCTTTTATCATATCTATGGTTGCCTGTTGAGTCTTTTTATCGCTAACCGCAACGAGTAATACTACTTTCAGGTCGTCATATACTAGGTAGTATATTCTCTTACCTCCAACCTTCTTTTCTCTGAAAAACCTGTAGCCGAGGGGTTTGCCGACAAATGGATTCTCTTTTAATTGCTGTTCGATGTTTTCTATTCTTTTCTGCTCCTCCGCTGAGAGTTTTCTTATCTTTTTGTCAAAGGTCTCCGTTCTGTAAACTCTATACATTGTATAAAGAAATAAACGAAAGTGTTTTTAAACTTGTTGTGTGCTCAATCCTCCCCCTTCACCTCCCTCTCCAGCTCCTCGAAAAACAGCTTCATAAACCTGCTTCTGCGCTCTGCTATCCTCCTGCCCGCTCGGGTGTACATCCTATCTTTAAGTCTCGAAAGCTTGAGCTCGTACTCGGTGCGCGGTGAGTATTCCTCTGCGCGCATACCCGGATAAAAGCGCTCCTTCTTCGGCTCCTCCTCCCACACGCGCTGCCCGTGCTTACCGCCGAAGAGGTAAGCCCTTGCGATGCCAACGGCGCCGGTAGCGTCCAGCTTGTCTGCATCGCTCAGAACCTTTGCCTCCAAGCTTTTAGGTGTAGCGCTGCCCCTGAAGCGGTGGCTTCTTATGCACTCGGCAACGCGCTCCGCAAACCTTATATCAACGCCGCGCTCCAGGAGCAGCCTTTTTGCGCGCTCTGCCGAGGCTATGGCGTGGCATTCCACCTCTCCGCGGTCCTCCCTCGCGCGCTCTATGTCGTGGAGGAGGGCAGCGAAGCGCACAACCTCCACGTCTGCGCCCTCCTCGCGTGCTATTCGTTCCGCAAGGGCAAGAACTCGCTCAACGTGGTCGAAGCTGTGCGCGCCTCCCGCGCTCATCTCCCTTCTAACCAGCTCATAGAGCTCTTGAAATATTTTCTCGTGGCGCATATCCCTAAAGCGTTGTAACCTCGCAGCCCTCTGCGGTTACTATCACCGTGTGCTCAGCCTGAGCCACGGGTGCGCGCTGTTTCTCCCTCAGAATCTTGTATGCGTAAATGGCACCGGAATATGCGAGCTCCCGCAGAGCCATATGCAGCCTGTGCTTCGGTGCGAGGTGCGCCACCCAGCGCTCCGCAAAGGGCAGCGCGCCGAAGTGCTCCTTGGCGTAGGCGAGGATAAGCCTCGACTCCTTCAACCTCAGCGGTCTGTCCTTCAGGTAGCGGAAGATTATAGCCTCGTTCTCATCCACCACCCTGCCCGCGCCTGAGGTTGCGAAGGGCTCAATCGCAAACACGTCGCCCTCGCGCAGGGCATCGCCGTGGCGCGTCTTTACATTTGGCACGGTTACGCCTCCGTGCAGCGAGTAGCGAGAGAGCATGTGCCCCGTGAGGTTCTCCACCGGCTTAAAGCCGTAGCCGCGGATCGTCTCCTCCACCACGGCGCCTATCTCGTTCGTTTTGACCCCCGGTTCAATCATCTCTATCGCACGCCTCAGCGCGTCCTCGCTTGCGCGAATCAGCTCGCTCTCCTCTCCGCCCACCACTATGCTCTTCGCGATGTCCGCGATGTAGCCGTCGACATGCACCCCTATGTCCAGCTTTACCAGGTCGCCTTCCGCAAAGGTGCGCGTATCCCACGCGGTGGGCGAGTAGTGGGCCGCAACCTCGTTGAGAGAGATGTTCACTGGAAATGCGGGCTTGCCTCCGAGCTTCTCAATCTCGCCCTCCACAAAATTCGCAAGGTCGAGGAGCTTTACACCAGGCTTCACCTTCTCCAGCGCCCTCTGCATAACCTCCTTCGCAATCTCACCGGCTTTTATGTACTTCTGATAGGCTTCATCCTCCATGCTCACCATCTATGCGCCTCAATTATATAAAGGTTGAAGCCAACCTACTAACATGCGCACCGCGCTACTCCTGCTCATCCTCACCCTTGCTCTCGGCTGCACCTCGCCACCAGGCGAGGTGAAGAACGCAAGCGTCCTGCCAAGCGCCGAGGTGGCGGAGGTTGGGGACTACGTCGCTGGGGAGTACACCCTGCACGATGGGGTCAACCTGACCGCACACTTTGAGGCGGTGCTCGGCAGTGGTGAGCTTTTACCTGGGATTGAGGAGGCGCTGCTCGGCATGCGTGCAGGCGAGGCGAGGGTGGTGACGCTGCCACCAGAGAAGGCTTTTGGAAGGATAAACAGAAGCCTTCTCCGCTGGGAGCCGCGAAGCTTTTCTCTGCGAAAGCGGGTCAACCTCTCGGCGCAGGAGTTCCGCGAGGCTTTTGGCATGCAGCCAGAGAAGGGCGCCTCCTTTGAGAGCGGCTGGCTGAGGATTCATGTTCTGGATGTAGGAGGAGGGGGCGTGCTCATTGAGCGCGAGCCCATATACAGCACGGTTAACACCACTGGCGGTAGAATAAGCATCACAGCAAACGCCACCCACATAAACTACTTCTTTACTCCCGAGCTCAACGTGACGGTGGTGGATGCAAGCGGAGGCTTTGTGACCTACCGAGCTGCCAATGCGACGCATGTGCTGGTGGACAGGAACCACCCCCTTGCCGGAAAGAGACTGACCGCCGAGGTAAGGCTCGAAAGGCTCATCAAGAAGCGCGAGCTTGTGAAGATGCGCATCTCCTGGCAGGAGGACATAAGCGCTGCTATACGCGAGGCGGTGGCTGAGGACAAGCCGGTGCTCCTCTACTTCTACTCGCAGCGCTGCGACACGTGCAATGCAATGGAAGAAGCCTTCGAGGATGCGAGAATTCGCGTGCATGCGGGTGAGCTGATCTTCGTGAAGCTTGACCTTGAAAAGGAGTCCCGCTTTGCGGCGTTGCATGGAATCAGCACGGCGCCGGCGCTTCTTTTGCTTAACAGCACAGGCAAGGAGCTTGCAAAAATTGAGGGCGAGCTTTCGGCGCAGGAACTTGATGAGATGCTGCGAGAGGTCGGCGTTATCAGGTGAGCACCGCCTCTATCTCCTCTCTGCGTATCCTCCCCTCTCTCACCACCTCCCCTGTCTCAGGGTCGTAAATCGTTGAAGGTATGCGCTCCTCTGCAAGCCTGCCGGCGTCTATCACCATGTCCACTTCCCTCAGCTGGGCGATTGCTTCCTCTGCAGAAATCGGCGGTGGCATGCCGGAGATGTTCGCGCTTGTAGCTACCACAGGCTTGGAAAGCGCGGCTATGAGCTTCAGCGCAAGCTCATTCGCGGGTATGCGCACCGCCACCTTGGCTGAGCCTGAGGTAACAATGTCAGGCAGGTTCTTCTTCCTGAGGAGCAGCGTTAGCGCCCCGGGTAAAAATGCCCTCGCGAGCCTCTCAGCCCTCTTGTCGAGCTCGCAGTAGCGGCGCATCATCTCTATGCTCGCCACCGCTACCGGTAGAGGTTTCTCGAAGGGGCGGCGCTTAATCTCAAACACCCGCCTTACCGCCTCTTCGTTGGTCGCATCGCAGCCCAGGGCGTAGAGTGTATCGGTGGGGTAAACCAGCACTCCTCCAGAGCGAAGCACCGAAAGCGCTCTCCTGACCACACCTTCCTCGTCCGCACCAACCACACGCATGCTCTTCATACCTCTTGCCATTGTTAACCGGAAAAAAGATAAATATCCGAGGAGCAATTATTTCCAAGGGCCGGTGGTCTAGTTGGTTATGACGCCAGTCTCACACACTGGAGGTCGGCGGTTCGAATCCGCCCCGGCCCATCCAGGGGAGGGGCATACCCCCCGACGGGAAACAATGGTAAATTCGGTGGAAAAATAGCGGTATCGCAGATACCGCAATATGTTGATGCAACTGACTGCAGTTGCGTTCTGAATCCGCCCCGGCTCATTGCTTGTAGTCCCTGAAAGGCTGATAGGTGGCTCATAGCATGCCCATCCTACTTCTGTCAACTCCTTACTAGGTAAGGTGTTCAGAATATGCAGGAAACTTCCGGTAGTTTAATATTGCCAGCAGGAAAAACCCACTCCATGGAGCTTGCGAACCTCACCTGGAAGGAAGCGGAGGAGTACCTTAAGAAAAGGCAGGATATGCTATTGCCCATGGGCTCTGTGGAGGAGCACGGCTACCACCTGCCCCTCTCCACCGATGTAGATATAGCTGAGGCGGTTTGCAGGGAGCTTAGCAAAAGAACGGGCATTATGGTGGCTCCACCGGTGTGGTACGGCTACTCCAGGTCAACCCGCGGGTATGCGGGCACGGTTATGGCAGGGAAGGCTGAGCTTAGGGAATACCTCCGCAGCCTTCTGGAGGGCTTTGCAGAGAGCGGCTTCAGGCGGGTGTACATCGTCTCAGGGCACTTCAGCAACGACCACCTCCTCGCCATAGAGAGCGCCGCCAGAGAGGCGAAGGATGTAGAAGCCCGTCTTCTGGACTTCTCAAAGATAGACTTCTCAGACATCCTCAAGAGTAAGCCTCTGCACGCCTGTGAGGCGGAGACATCGCTTATGCTCTTTCTGCACCCCGAGAAGGTGAGGATGGACTTAGCCAGGGATGAAGAGATTGCCTACGAAGGAGATATGCTCAGAAAAACAGAAAGCGGCGTCTTTGGCAAACCTTCGCTTGCTACAAGGGAAAAGGGCAGATTGTTATTTGAGAGAATAGTCTCAGAGCTTGAGAAGAGGATTAAGGGATGAAAAATTCTCGATTTTTGGTTTTACCTCATAAAAATTCGGAGAAATGCAGCGATTTATAAGAAAGGCAGAAAAATACATTGCCACCAGTTTAAAAGATTAGAACATTGGTACGGGCCTGCCGGGATTTGAACCCGGGCTTAGAGCTCCGGAGGCTCCCGTCCTGTCCTGGCTAGACTACAGGCCCAAGAAATAAGCGCAGGCTAACCTTATTCAAACCAGCTAAAAAGCTCCCTGCGAATGTCCTCCAGGACGGGGAG
>WANW01000078.1 GCA_015521615.1 Candidatus Hydrothermarchaeota archaeon | reverse complement strand
GGTAAAGGAGGCGATGCTGCTCTGTGAGCGATAAAGGGGTGCAGAGCAAGAGTAGACTGCTATCTTCCTGAAGGAACATTTTATATGGAGGTTTACCATTCACCCCTCCTTTCTCTTTGAATAAACTATTGTCATCAGTAAGGAAACTATAAACCAGTAGAGTATTGCTGCTACGTAGTAATCTAAATTAGAGCTAAAACGATAAATATATCCCGTAATAGCAACAGGAAGAAATAAAATACCTCCCAGCCATGCTATTAGATGGATGGGCAGACAAAATATTGTATAATTTAGGGTTCTGCTACGGCGAACATGCTCATTCCAGCTAAAAACACGAATAACAGGATATTAGCGTATTGATTAAGAATAACCATCGTAGCTACCTCGTCTTATATAGTATTATGCCCCACAGAAGACCGATTACTAACATTCCAAAAATTATACCCAGATAGGTTATATCCATATCAACTATTCCGAATATTTTTATAAATCTAAGAGTTTTCGCCAACAAATAGGGGAAAACAAAAGTGGGCAATATAATGGATGATGCTAAGATTCCAGCTATTTTCAATCTTTTTGTGAACGATCTGAAATAAACAAACATGAGAAATATGGTAAATAAATACCGTAAAACTATAAGAACCATTGAATTATCTGCAAAAAACAAATTTAATGCGTAATCAACTGTACCATAGATTATCCAGCCAATTAGCACGCCAATGTAGCCTGCCAGCATGCTTAAAAATATTTCCTTTTCTGAAAAGTAATACCCGACTGCCAGGATGAGCGTTAAAGCCATTAACATTAAGAGCGGATTTAGGAATATTTCCAGGATGTTCATAAACATAAATACACCCGATAAAATAAAAATAGGAGGGAGCCCCCTAACAAAATGGACTTAGAGAGCAGTCGTCCACGTATTTTATCTCAGCATCGACCCTACTTCCCTGTGTTTCTGCATAGGCAGACACCCAATTGGACATGTCTGGATTGTTGTCATTCTCGCATCCGCTTTTTTGACAATGAGAGGTGTATACATTTCAAACACCTGAGAATGGTTCTAACCCTTCTCCTGAATAAATCTTTCGATTTGATTTTTGCGAAAATTGAATTAAAAAGAAGATACATGCGTACTTTTAGCTGGAGAGAATGTTCCATTGCGTACAGAAAGATGTAAGTAAAATTTGTTCCCAGTTTATATGCAAGCTCGGAAGGACCCTAAAATAAAAATAAAGAAAATTTTTACTGGCGGTTCCCGCCACTTTTTCTGATAGCTTTTTCTACATCTTGGAGAGGAATAACCCGGTACGCTGGGGGAACGTTTTCTCTAATTGCCAGCCCATCCTCTGTAAGTCTGAACTTTCCATGTTTCCAGCTAAGAATTCTGTAGTGCTCTGGCGGGATATTTGCGGTAAATGGGTCTTTCTTAGTTAAGAAGACCAATACTTTTTCACCGACTTCAAATTTTGCTTCATCTTTGAATTCCATGCTATCTTCGTCAACAGTACCACCCAAGGTTCGCACTACAATCTCTTGAGTATCTTGTGGATTCTTGAGATATCGATGGACTTCAATGACAATATCGGTATAAATGTATCCATCTTCAATTTTCTCAGGTCTTTTTCCATCTAGAGTGTTCCACTTGCTTGGAAGTACATCCTTTACCCTGCCCACAACTATCGAATCGGCATTTTCTGTTAAATATGATAGCTTTAGAACTTTAGGATCCCACATACCCGCAGAAAACATCTTTACTGATGGTTCAGAAGTACCTCCGAAGAGAAAATAGCCAGTAACTGCTATGATGCCGAAACTTAGAGCGATCCCATATAACATCTTTTTATTCACCATCCAATCCACCTCCTCTCTAACTTCCATAGATACATATTATTCCATCTATATCGTCTTGAGTAAGTGACCTCTGAGTGCCATCGTAATAAATGTACATAACTGGACCACTGGAATATACGTCGTCCAGTACAAGCCAATGCCCGAACTCATGTAATGCGACGGTTTCCACATCGTATGGAGGGTACGATTCGTCAGGCGAAGTTGTCCATTCGTATTGATTGTTGAAATCGGTAACTACTCTGGTGAGCGAAGCACCAGTTCCACAACTATAGCTGGGTGTTCCACTATACCATAAGTAGGTTAACGCTAGGGGGCCATCGTTTCCTAAATCTTCCCAGTCAACCTTATTGTAAAGCTCGTACCAGTCATAATCGAAATTAAAAGCTGAACCTGCGTTACTCCAAGTGTCTGCAGCATTTTTCACTGCTGTTTTGTAACCACTAGGAAAGTCTGTGCTAAATCTCCATTCTGCTTGTGCATTGCTCCATCTTTTTCCATCATAGTCGTATGCAAAAGTTATAGCAGATGTATATCCCACTATAAATATCATTAACACCACAGTTCCAAGATTCAATTTCTTCACTTTTTCACCCCCTATTTTTGTAGTCCCAGTTTTACGTTTTTCAATCTCCTATATATTTCAAACGGTCTGTAATATTACAGTACCGTTAAAAATTTCAAAACCATTAAAAATTTCAAAGCGTTTGAAATATTAGTCTGCGATAAAATTTTTAATATCTTGTGAGCATCCCTACGCCAACATTCAGGCTCCTGACAGTTTCGCTGCCCGTGGCAATTTCGGGAGCCTTCAGGCTCTATATCGCATTCCTCTTTCTCGGTGTAGAGGGTAATGTTAGCCTCTACCTCGCCTTTGCCTTGCTGGTTTATGCTACCTACACGTTGGATAGGGCGCTTGGCTGTGAAGAGGACAGGGTAAACAGAAGCGAGCTTGAAGGCGCTAAACAGGAAGTGCCCATCTTGCTGTGCATTATCTCACTTCTTTCAGCAGCCTTTATTTTAAGCTGTCATGCGCTGGAGGAGATTGTACTTTTACCTGCCGCGATCGGATATCTGTACAGCAGAGGTATAAAGTTTGGCGGTTTTGTAATAAAACTCAAAGGTAGCTACGGTGCAAAAAATCTCGTGGTTGGCATCACCTGGGGTGCGTTAATTGCAGGAATAATGAGAAAGTGGAGCAGCAATTTGGCATCACTTCTTTCAATATTTTCATTTTTCAGCATAAAAGTTTTTATCAACTCGGTAATATACGACTTCAGAGATATCAGAGGAGACGCTGCAGCAGGAATAAAAACACTCCCCGTGATGCTCGGGGAAAAGAAAACAAAAGCTGTGCTCTTAAGCTTGCACCAGATTTTACATCTCGCGTTTCTGTCTGCTGCTTTGCTTGATTATATCAGATTTGAGCCTGTCATTTTGCTGTACAGCTTCATGGCCGGAGCGATCTGTATCAGTTTTTACCTTGAAACAGGGACGAATGAAAAGAAAAAGAGAAGGCTAATTCGTGAGTTTTTGATAGATGGAGAATCTGCCACAGCGGTGGCTCTCAGAAAATTCACAGAGCCTCTATTTTTATGGAGCGTTTCCTATAATAGTTGAAGAGTTCTTTACCCCATCTTAGAGCGGATTTATCATGGCATATCAAGTCTCTGTGGGGATCAAAAGTGCCATTCTTGTAGAACAAAGAAAGAGAAAAGAATACATCTGTGGCAACACAGGCGAGGGTGATATCACCTTCATACAAATACATCTCTGCATTCTTCAGATTAAGGAAATTATTTAGAGTTCCGGCGTACTCTTCCTTCACCCTTTCAAATACCCTTCTGGTAAGGATAAGGGATACTTCGATCCCGCTCTGAGCTAAGCGCAGAAAGAATTCGGGATATATGGGGTGAAACACCGGGGATATGCCCATAACCCTCTTGGACTTTTTGAGGTTTTCAAGGAATTCGCGGTGCGGCTCATAGGCATGCTCCGGAGGGTTTTCAACAAGCTCGCAGTTTCCAAGCTCGCCTATTCTAAGGAGCAGGGGCATTGGCACAGCTTCCGTGCTGTGCTCCTCCCAGAACGTCTCATGTCTTTCAATTACCTCCAGCGTTTTAACCAGAGGGAGAAGTTGAGTGGCAACCACAGTACCGAGGCGGGTTAAGGCGTACTTCTTATCCTCTCTCTGGAATACCAGATTCCTTTGCTGCAGTATCCTTATCTGCGGGAGCACACCGGTGGCGGTTACTTTCAGGGAACTTTTAATTTCATCCAGAGCTTTTGGCCCATCCAGCAGGTAAATAAGAAGGTTCTTCCTCTTCTCCGATAGTGCTACTACGCTGAGAAGCTTATCCCTCTTCATCAGCCTCCCCATCGGTAGCTTTTTGGCTGCAATCAATAGTGGGCTTTACTGATATTAATTCTTTGCTGCTGTAGGTAAATTCTTATCCCATATATGCCTCAAATCCTACCTATAAAACCAATTTTATATTTGTGTACCATTTTTATATAATGTGGTGGAATCGAAGTGACCATAAAAGCAAAGATTTTACCGGTGCTGGAGATCGGTTTTTGTCTTTGCGGTTCTGGCGGTGATAACCATCTTATTTAGCAGAGTTAAATTGCCAATACCCATCGTTTATCCTGCGATGCTTTCCTACTTGATTTTTGTATTAATCTGGAATCTAAAAGTTATGAAGAGAAAACCGCATGAAATTGGTCTAACGATGGCAGGCTGGAAGAGGAATTTACCTGTAGGACTTGCCTGCGGCTTGGCATTTGTATTTTCTTTCGGCTTGATCTTCGGCTGGGACCCGCCGCCCAAGGCTGAGAGCAGCCTTGCATTCCTGAGAGGTGTCTTCCTCACTCTTCCTCTGGTAGCCATCTCAGAGGAAGTGGTTTTCAGAGGATATCTGATTTCAATTCTATCAAAAGAATATGGCAAGGTAGCAGGAGTAATCGGCTCTTCAGTGTTATTTGGCTTGGCCCATGTTTTTCCTGTTCCCTCGCTTGCTTCCTGGTTCTGGACAATGTTAATCGGGCTGATACTTGGGGTTTTATTCGTAAAAACAAAAGGCATAGTGGCACCAGTTGCGTTCCATTATATAAACGATGCCACATTAGTTATTTATTCTATGTTTGGCTAAGATCTACTCATCGGGTGATTGATGTGAAAAGTCCAATCTTCGGCAGGTATGCGAGAGTAAAGAGTCTAAGCAATACTCGGAGCCTGATTCCGAATATGAAGCTAAGGATTGGCGACATAGTGAGAGTTGAGGGCGCTGACCTAATTAGGTGAAGCTATGAAAATACGGAAGGCAAACAGGAGAGACCTCCCACTGGTGATAAATATCCTCAGGCGGAACAATCTCCCCCATGAAGACATCCCTTCCAAGCTGGACTGCATGTTTATCGCCCACTCCGGCGGAGAGGTTGTGGGTATTGGAGGGGTGGAGATTTTGGGGAGGCACGGGCTGCTCCGCTCCCTGGTGGTAGAGGAGGAGTTCAGGGGGAAGGGCTACGGCAGGGCGATTTGTAAGGAGCTGGAAAGGTATGCAGCTCTTAAAGGCGTGGAGGAGCTCTACCTGCTCACCACCAACGCCGAGGGGTTCTTCAGGAAGCTCGGCTTCAGCGTAATTAAGCGGGAGGACGCCCCGGGGGTTATACAGAAAACGGAAGAGTTCTCTGCCCTGTGCCCCTCTTCGGCGGTTTGTATGCGGAAGAAGTGGGCGAAAAAATTATAATCCCCTGTGAAGAGGTAAACTGGGGATTGGTTATGGGCTACAGGTTCTTCTACACCTTTGACGTGCCTCCGGGGAAGGAGGGCGCTTTTAAGGAGTACATGGATGAGCTTGGCGCCCGCGTTATGGCCAAGTACTGCAAAAACTGGCGGCTCTTTAAGCTGCACACTCCGCTCAGAGGGAAGCCGCCCATGTACATCGGCGTGTTTGAGGTGGAGGACGTTGAAAGCTTCCTGGGCGCTGAGCCGGTGGAGGAGATGACGCAGGCGATTGAGCGGGCGCAGAAGGTGTGCACCAACATAAGCGAGTGGATAGCCGAGCTTGTAGCTTCCAGTGTGCGGTGAGGTGGGCAGCACAGTGAACAGCGAACTTCTGGAGAAAATAAGGGAGCTTGCCACCAGCGAGGACTGGCGTGATAGAGAGGAAGCCGCCGCCATGATTAAAAAGCTGAACGACAGCCACTTTGAGGAGTACCTGCAGGTGTGGAGGCGGTGGATTTCAGACAGCAACCCCAGCGTGAGGCGCGCCGCGCTTGTTGGGCTCGTGAGGCTGAGAAAGGAGCATGTGGGCGATGCTTTAGAGCTTTTGCAGCCGCTGCTCCGCGATAGGCATCCCTACGTGAGGCGAAACCTCGGTCCCTTCGTGCTCAGCCGGCTGTGCGGCAAGGCGCCCGGGAAGGCGCTTGAGAAGCTCAGGGAGTGGATGCGCGATGAAGATGAAGTGGTGAGGTGGAACGTCGCCTCCTGCCTTGGAGGCTGGTACGGCGTCAACCACCCGGAGGTGGCGCTGCAGCTCCTGGAAATTCTGGCACGCGATGAAAGGCGCTTTGTGTGGCGCGCCGCCGCAGCCTCGCTGGTGAAGCTTCTGCGCAGGCATCCGGAGCTCAGGCCGGAGGTGCTCTCTTGGCAGGGTTGCGAGCGAGCTAAGGAGGTTGTGCGCAGGTATGTAAACCTCGAGGAGAGATGAGGGACATAATCGCCGTGCGCACCTCTGCTGCACCTGAGGCGGTGTGGGAGGTGCTCACATCTCTGGAGAAGATTAAGGTATGGGAGCCCTCGCACGGGCTGCCCTTCGTAGCGCACGAGTGGTCTCCTTCAAAGGGAAGGGTTAAAGCTGGCACCATCTTAAGAGTGAAAGCGGTGCCGTGGACCTTTGCTGCGAGGTGCGCTGAGGTGGAGAGGTACCGCGTGGTATGGGAGTTCACCGGGGGTCCATTGTTGGGTAAAGAGGCCTGGCTAACCAGAGCCGAAACCGCCGGGAGCAGAATAATCAAGCTGCTGGAGTATGAGGTTCCCAAGCTGAGAGATAGGCTGCTCTGGCTGCTGCTGGGGCGGAGGATTCACAGCTGGGCGAGCAGAAGGCAGCTTATGTGCGTCAAAAGGCTGGCGGAGGGTGGAAAATGAAAATCTTCGACCAAATCGAGACGGTGAAGGATCGGGTAGAAAGAGCCAATTTGAGCCCCTTAGAGGATGAAATCAGAAGGCACATACTCAGGTGGTTTGCGAGGAGAGGGAGGGCTCCCGCCCTTCAGGAAATAGCAGAAAGCTTGAAAACTTCTCTCAGCACAGTAAAGGAGGCTGTTGAAAAGCT
>WANW01000077.1 GCA_015521615.1 Candidatus Hydrothermarchaeota archaeon | reverse complement strand
CTGGATAAGCTGCACCGATATACCAAGCGCTCTGTGGAAAAGTTCGTCGCGCTGAATGTACTTTTGGTGGGCGTGGTGGTTTCTTTAGGTTTTAGGGAGAAAGAAGCACTGCAGAGGCTTGCTGAGTGGTGAGTTGAGCGAGGACCTTAAACGTATATTAAAAGAAGCGCACAAAATTCTAAAGGAAAACTTTAAATTTTATTTTTCGACACTTCAGTTGGAAAAGGAATGTACAGACTACGGAGAAGCGGAGCATATAGATGTCGCTCAGCTTTTTAAAAAATAAATTTTGGAACCATGATTTTTAAACGTTCAAATTTAACTAAATGCTTTTGTGGTGGGCTACTCTCTTCTCTTCTCCCTCATAAACTCCTTCGTGAGGGTGATACTATCCTTTGAGTTCCACACCTTATCAAAGTACTCCATCGCCTGCTTTGCGACCTCTTCATCCTCCAGCCAGATGCCAGCCTCGTAGTTCTCCCAGAAGCCTGTCTGAGTGAGGTTTGCAGAGGATGCTATAACCTTCTTACCGTCCACAACGACAAGCTTGGAGTGGAGGTTCTCATTCAGCTTCACAGTGCCAGGGGGAAACATATCCAGAAACCTCTCCAGGGCGAAACTCTGTCTCCTGTTCTCAATGTACTCCCACCGGTTACCCACCTTCCTGCGCTCATACCAGGGCCAGGTTATTATCCTCACCCTCACCCCGCGATCCGTGAGCTGCTTTATATTTGAGGTAAACCAGTCCACGTAGAATATCCAGGGTGAGGTTATCGCCACCTCGTGCTTTGCACTCCTTATAAACTCCTCCACCTTGCTTATTATATCACTCTCTCCCTTATGCCCGGGCAGAGTTTTAACAAACCCTCTGCGGATGACAATCCTCCTCCGACCACCCGAATAGAAGAAGTATATCAGGGCAACGAGAAGGACGGCGAAGACTATGCTCAAAACTATTGCGTGAATATTCCAGGAAACTGTAAAGTCCGCCGTGGTGAGGTAGCTCTCTCCGGGGTAAAGAACACGGCGCTCCCACACGGCACCCTTCCTCTGCTCCTGGTATATAAGCTCCGCTCCGGGATCAAGCCTCACAATCCTGTAGCTTCTGAACAGACTCTCGGGAAGGAGAAAGGAGACACGTATGCCGTTAATTGGCCACTCAAAGAAGTTGCCCTCTATATCTTTAAACTTCCACACACCATCGCCGCGCTCAGTCGTTTTGGGTGAGTCGACCTTTATCTTTACCTCATACTCCTCACCCGGGGCAAAGGTACGGGCAAAGAAGAAGGCAACACCACGCTTATCTTCTGTCAGCCTGTACTGCACACTGCCCTTGGGTATATCGTATACCTCAATTATCTCCGAACCCTCACGGAAAAATGTAAAGCTGGAGGCATAGTCCAGCGGAATTGGCTCCTTCTCAGGATTTGTAAATTTATAGGTGATGGTGACTATGCTGTGCTCAGGGCTTTTAAAGTCGTACTCCACCTCAATACCCATTATAATCCCAGAGTCATGCACTGTTTCTGCAGCAAAGGTGACTGGTAAAAGCACTAATGTTAAAATGAAGGGTATCAACCTTCTCACACTCAATCCTCCTGATAATCAATAACCCCAAGTACAATATGAATCTTTTGTTTTATGCAAAGACTTTAAGTATTCACCCGATAAACTACAATTCAGGTGATGGTTTGGAGATAAATGCTGACCTCCACATTCACAGTCGCTTTTCGGGAGCAACCTCCAGCAATATGTGCATCGCCACGATAGCAGAGCAAGCACCTCTCAAGGGTCTGCACCTTGTTGGTACTGGAGACGCACTTCATCCCGCATGGCTGGAGGAAATCCGCTCCCTGGAGGAGGTGGAGGAAGGCATCTTTCTCTCAGGCAACACGCATTTTATTTTAACCCTGGAGGTCGAAGACACAAGGAGGGTGCACCACTTTATAATCCTGCCCTCACTCTCTGCTGCGGAGGAGCTTAGAGAGAGATTCAGAAGGTATTCCATTGACATTGAGAAAGACGGCAGACCACACCTCACACTTAAGGGTGAGGAGATTGCAGATATTGTCAATGATGTGGGAGGCCTCGTGGGACCCTCCCATGCCTTCGTGCCCTGGACAAGCATTTACAAGGAGTACGACTCTCTGCGCGAGTGCTATGGAAGTGCTAAAATAGCCTTCCTTGAGCTGGGATTGAGCGCAGATACTGAGCTTGCTGATACCATAGCTGAGCTCCAGGAGATAACCTTCCTATCGAATAGCGACGCCCACTCTCCGTGGCCAAATAAACTTGGGAGAGAGTTCAACAGGTTCAGACTCAGAGATCTGAGCTTCACAGAGATAAAGCGCGCCCTTCTTCGCCAGAAGGGAAACCGAGTTGTGCTGAATGTTGGCTTCGACCCACGCCTTGGCAAGTACCACCGCACCGCGTGCATTAAATGCTACACCCACTATGAGCTTGAGGATGCAGAGAGATTAAGATGGCGTTGCTCAAGATGCGGCGGCAGAATCAAGAAGGGTGTTCGCGACAGGATCCGGGAAATCGCCACCTGGGATAAGCCCCACCATCCAGAGCACCGCCCGCCTTACCTGAGAATTGCCCCCCTCGCGGAGATAATCGCCCAGGCTCTGAAGGTGAGCAGTGTCTACTCCTCGCGCGTTCAGAACCTCTGGCGCAGCCTCGTTGTAGCCTTTGGTAGCGAGATACGTGTGCTTGTGGATGTGGACACAGAGGAGATCGCCAAGGTTGGGGGCGAGGCCATAGCGGAGCTTATACGCCGCTTCAGGGTACAAGACTTTGAAATTATAGAGGGTGGCGGTGGAAAGTACGGGGAGATAATCTTTACCAGGCGGGCGAAAAAGAAAAAGGCTGTGCAAAACCAGCTGAGCCTGGACAACTGGTGAGAGAGTTGAGAAGAAGCGAGAAACTCATACTTGACATCCTTGATAGCGTGTATCCAAAGGAGCTTAGAATAGAGGAGATAGCGAAGATAACAGGTGAGAGCAGAACCTACGTGGCAAGACGGCTGCTTGAAATGAAAGAAAAAGGCTGGGTAGAACTTCGCAGAGAGGAAAGAGGCGTTTATTTCAGGCTGAGAAGGTAGAGAAGAGTGCCGAGAAGCGCTCCTCCACATATTCACTCAGCTTTTTACCCTCCGCACGGGCAATCCTCTTAAGCGCTTTTGCCACACCTGTAGAGTACTGTACAGCTTTCTTCTCCCGCATTGCCACGTTTTCAGGCAGACCCAGATTCTTCGCAACTTTCCGCAGAATATACTTGCGTATTCCCCTGGCAACCTTCAGCTCCGGTGGAAGCGAATGTGCTACTTCCACCACACGACGGTCGAGATAGGGGTGGAGAAGCTCTATCTGCGCTGCCATCGCAGCCTTGTCATCACGCTCCAGATTCACGCGATACAGGTTCTCAAAGTCCCTGCGCAGTGCTTTATTCAGGACATTTTTGCTCATCGCAGCATACCTTGCATAACCTGCGAAAAGCTCATCACTGCCCTGCCCTGTGATGAGCACCTTCTCCCCGTTAGCCTTTGCCAGCTCAGCCGCAAGAAAAACAGGCAGCGCGATACTCAGCTTGAGCGGAGATGGCTCCTCAATTGCATAGAGCACCCTATCTATTGCGTTTGTGATGTCCTCATACTCAATCTCCCTGTAAACCACCTCCAGGCCAAGAAATTTCTCGATTTTCAGCCTCTTCTCATCCAGTGAGCCAGGCATTGCGACAGCATAAAGTCTGGGTTCATAGCCCAGGTTTGCGCACACACATGCAATAAGGGCGCTATCCACGCCTCCCGAGAAGAGTATCCCGAAGCGCTCAACATGCTCTGCGCGCTTTTTGACAGCATTCACCAGTGACTCTGCAAGCTCTGCCTCCGGGTTAACGACTCTGCAACGCGAGTACCTCCTCACCTGTCGGCGGTGAATGCCATGCCTGGTTAGAGAAACAACTTCACCAGGATTCAGGCTAGTGGCTCTTTCCCCAATCGCCCAGAGGGCCTTCTTCTCAGAAGCAAAAACAAGTTTAGAAAAGTACAGAGGTTTGGTTCCTGCAAAGTCTCTTGCCAGCACTATCTCCTCGCCATCAGTAACCGCAAAGGCGAACTCGCCATCGAGCATGGGCAGAGCCTCTGCCACTGCCTTGAGCAGGTCACCGCTGTAGTGCTCCTCCACCGCGTGCACAATCGACTCGCAGTCGCTTCGCGTACGAAACTCATGTGAAGCTAACCTCTCCCTGAGTTCGTGGTAATTGTAGATCTCGCCGTTAGCTACCACGACCAGAGAGGAGCATCCCGCTATGGGTTGGGCATCTCTGGAGTGGGTGGCATGCAGGGCATGGGCCAGGCAGAGCTCATCCCTGGCGAAAGTACCATAGCCATCGCTGCCTCGGTGGTAAAGAAGCTCAAGCATTTCTGCAACTCTGGTTGAGAATCCTCCCGCTATAGCGCACATCGCCCTTCAACAAATATTTACCAAGTGAAAGCAGGTAATATAATCGATTCGCTCCGGTAGTGTAGCCCGGCCAATCATGCGGGACTCTCGATCCCGCGACTCGGGTTCGAATCCCGACCGGAGCATCCCTTAG
>WANW01000076.1 GCA_015521615.1 Candidatus Hydrothermarchaeota archaeon | reverse complement strand
TCCCTGAGGTGCTCCAGAGCCTTCTCCATCAGCTGTCTTGCAACTCCCATGCGCCTGTACTCGGGAAGCACCACCAGCTCATGTATTGCGCCCACCTCCTCCTTTGCAAAGTCGCTAATCCAGCGGGAGTCGCTGCATATGAAGCCCATCACTTCACCATCTACCTCCGCCACAAAAACTCCGTCCCTATCGCGGGTGATCAGCCAGTGGAAGTATGCCTTTATTCTCCTGCGGGTGGTGTACGCATATTCCTCTAACCCCCTGTATGCCCTTGTATAAACTTCAATAAACGCTGACAGATCCTCCCTTCTTGCACGGCGTATCTTTATCATGCTCATCTTTTTATTTCTAAAGTATATATGTAACCTAATGATTGAAAAGGTCGCTGAACTGCTCCGTGAGCTGGTCGAGATAGCCTCTCCCCCTGGAGAGGAGGACAGACTGACAGGGTATATTGAGGAGAAGTTCGAGGAGTTTGGCTATGCAGCCGAACGCTTTAAAGGCAATCTCCTCCTGAATCCGGAGGCAGACTTCTGGGTAGCGACACATCTCGATGCCCTTACTGTGAGCAGCAAATTTCGCATATCCCAGGGTTATGCCTTTGGCGCTGGTGTATGCGACGCCAAGGCTGGTATTGCAGCTATGCTGCTCGCGCTTGAGCGCATCTCAGAACTCAAGCTGGGCTTTGCTCTGTTTGTGGAGGAGGAGACCACGGGAAAAGGCTCAGAACTTATCGCAGGACACTTCTCGCCAAAACGCTGTGTTGTGCTGGAACCCACATCACTGCGAATTGCAAGGGAGCAGTATGGTGGCATAGAACTTGTCTTCAACATTGAAGGAAAGGCGGCGCATGCTGCTGTACCAGAACGGGGCATCAATGCAGTAGAACGCGCCTTTAAACTACTAGAAGAGCTGAGAAAGCTTCCAGCAAAGGTGAGCATTTTGAAGATTGCCGGAGGGGGTGATATTTATGCCATACCCGATAGCTGCACCATGGTTGTTGACATTATATTCCCTCCCGGGGTTAGCCTGAAGGAGGTCCATAGCAGGGCAGTTGCCACAGGCAGAGCCTACGGAAGCGTTGAGGTTGTTGAGGAGGAAGAGGCTTTTATTCTGGACGGGGAGGCTGCAAGGCTTCTAGAGGAAGCCCTGAAACGGGCGCAGGTGGAAACAGAGAATGCTGCCATGTCCTCCTGGTGCGACGCCTCAAACCTGAAGAAAGCTGGCTGGGATGTGGTGGTTTTTGGACCGGGTGAACTTGCACCATGCCACACGCAGCGCGAAAGGGTAAAGTTGAGTGAGGTTCTTCTCGCTTCACGAGCTATTGAGGAGCTGAATGCTCTGGTATGAGCGCTTAAAAATCTTTTTACACGTTGTTGCGCATGCAGAGCACGGGTGAGCGCTTGAGGATTGCAGTTATAGACTACTCTCGCTGCCAGCCCAAGAAGTGTTCTCTGGAGTGCATAAAGTTCTGCCCCGGCGTGCGCATGGGTGATGAGACCATTGTTATGGATGATGCCAGGGGCAAGCCGGTTATCTCCGAGCTATTGTGCACAGGCTGCGGAATCTGCGTTAAAAAGTGCCCCTTTGAGGCAATAACAATAGTCAACCTTCCAGACGAGCTGGACCGCGACAAGGTGCACCAGTACGGGGAGAACGGCTTTCGGGTTTTTCGATTGCCCTACCCGAAGGAGGGCGCAGTTACAGGCTTGATTGGCGAGAATGGCATTGGCAAGACAACCATCCTGAAGATCCTGGCGGGCGAACTCGTGCCAAACTTTGGCGAGGATAGTGCTGATAAACAGCGTGTGCTTGAGCACTTCGCAGGAACGCAGCTCTATGACTACTTCAAGGCGCTCTATGCAGGAGAAATTAAGACTGTGCACAAGCCCCAGTATGTGGATGCCCTGCCCAAGGTGGTCAGCGGTGAGGTTCGCGAGCTTCTATCAAGCATAGATGAACGGGGTGAGATGCGCGAGATTGTTGAGAAGCTGGAGCTTGAGCATGCGCTTGAGCGTACTCTCGACCAGCTCAGTGGAGGCGAGCTCCAGCGCGTTGCAATAGCCGCAGCGTTATTGCGGGAGGGCGACGTGTATATCTTTGACGAGCCCTCGAGCTATCTCGACGTTGCCCAGCGCCTCAGGGTGGGCAGGGTTATACGTGAGCTGGCGCAGGAGAAGCGCGTAATCCTGGTGGAGCACGACCTGGTTGTTCTCGACTACCTCGCTGACTATGTGCATGTGCTCTACGGGAAACCTGGCGCCTATGGCATAGTCTCCCACCCGCGCAGTGTGCGCCAGGGGATAAACGTCTACCTTAACGGCTACCTGCGTGAGGAGAATGTGAGGATAAGGAGCGAACCCGTGAGGTTTGAGGTTCGCCCACCAGTCGTGGCAAGGGAAGAAAACCTGCTGCTGAGCTTCTCAAAGCTTAGCAAGAGCTACAATGGCTTTGAGCTTGAGGTGGCCGGAGGAGAGTTTTACCGCGGCGAGGTCGTGGGTGTACTCGGGCCTAACGCTACTGGTAAAACCACCTTTGTGAAGATGCTTGCCGGCGTAATTGAGCCAGATGAGGGAGAGGTGAGTACTTCCGCGAGGGTGGCGTACAAGCCGCAGTACATTAAGCCAGAATTCTCTGGAACAGTGCTTGAAGCTCTTGCCAAGGTGGTGACACTGGGCGATGCCTTTTTCGAGAATGAGATTGCAAGGCCCCTCGACCTAAAATCTCTCTATGACCACAAGGTGAAGGAACTGAGCGGAGGCGAACTTCAGCGCGTGGCAATTGCGCTGTGCCTGGCAAGGGAGGCAGATGTGTACCTTCTTGATGAGCCCAGTGCCTACCTGGATGTGGAGCAGCGCCTACGCGTGGCAAAGATGATCCGCCGCGTTATGGAAAAGCGCGAGGCTCTTGCAATAGTGGTGGACCACGACATACTGTTTATAGACTACATCTCTGACAGGGCGATGGTTTTCTCTGGCGAACCCGGCGTTAGAGGTGAGGCCACACCACCACTTGAAATGCGCTCCGCCATGAACACCTTCCTTCGCAATGTGGACATAACCTTCCGCAGAGACCCTGAGACAGGCAGACCAAGGGCAAACAAGCCGGGAAGCGTTAAAGATAGGGAGCAGAAGGCACGTGGGGAGTACTACTACCTCTAGCCCGAGACCGGCTTTGTATCCCAAACCTATTATCGGCACCATTTTTAACATACCTTTATGGCTCGTCACTGGCGGGAGTATGACGAGCGGCTGGTAAAGCTTGGAGAGGAGATGTTCTCGGGAGCGAGCGGCTTTCTTCAGCTTAACATTGAGAAGGTTAAGCAAGAGCTTGAGGATCTCAACCGTGGCAAGGTTGGCAGACCCTATCAGTATCCAAGATTTATCATTCAGGTTGGCATGGGTTTAAGCAAGTTCATGCCTTACAGGCAGGCTTCCGGGGCTTTAAAAGGCATTTTTGGCTTTGCCCCTCACTACGTAACTTTAAGGAAGCGCATTCTGAAGGAAGCCGAACACTGGGATTGCAGGGAAATCAGGGGAGGCTACCTCTTCACCTTAAAAGATGTTGAGGCTGGGGAATATTTCATAGATTCCACGGGCTTAGCATGTTCTCAAACTGGAGAGTGGCGAACAATAAGGTTTGAGGAGAAGCGTGTGCGAAAGTGGTTCAAACTTCACGTTCTCTACGATGAAAGGGGCAGAATAGTGGCCTTTGCTATGACAGAGAGCAGGGTTAGCGATTCCGAGGTTTTTGAGGAGCTGGTGAGGAACCTGCCTCCCGGCACTAAGGTGTATGGCGACAGAGCTTACTCCTCCAGAAAAATCTATAAAATCGCTAAAAGCAGGGGAATAAAGATTATCTCGCCTCCAAAGAGAAACTTCTCCTCCAGAAGGAGGGGCTGCAAGGAACTCCAGCAGCAGGTAAAACTGCTGAGAAAATATGGATACCAGCGATGGAGCAGAATCACTGGCTACTTCAAGAGATTCGCAATGGAATGGCTGTTCTCAAGCTTTAAAAGGTTGTTCGGAGAAAAACTGAGAGCTAAAACTCTTAAAACCGCATTCTTCGCAGTACTGAACGCAGTATTGCTGTTCAACGCAATAGCATTCCACAACAGCTGCACCAAAAACTAACTGAAAAAAGTCTATTTAGGATTAGGATACAAAGCCCCCGAGACCATAAAGTATTTAAACCTCCCCAAGATAGGGGATGTCCTCCGGGCGCGCCTATGCTACTCCTGAGGAAATGGAAAATATTAAATATACCCGCGATAACTGTTGAATTCTGGTGATTGTGTTGGCAGGTAATTGTGGCTCTGAAGAAGAGGAAAGTGTGTTTCACAAAAAACTCAAAATAAAGCTGAAAGAGAAAGGCAAAGAGGGACGGATTTTATTCCTTAAGGATTACCTTGATTACCTCCTGAGAAATGACCGACCCCTCCCGCCGGACTTCCCCACCTTCGCTAGGGAGATTATGGGCCTGGACGACAGGCGAGGCTTCATCCACATAAGGATATGGCATGAAAAGAGTGAGCTCGTTGAGTTCGCAAGGGAAATGGACTACGAGTACAGGATAGACCACTATGACTGAAGAGGATTTTTTCGTTGGAGAGGCTCTGGTTGGAGAGGAGCCTGAAGTAGCGCACATTGATTTGATTATAGGTAAGAAGAGCGGCACAGCTGGTATGGCCTTTGCAAACTCCTTCGCCCAGCCCAGGGCAGGTCACACACCCATCCTCGGCGTAATCCGCCCCAATCTCCCAGCTAAGCCGGCAACGCTGATAGTGCCCAAGGTGACGATAAGAAACCTGGAGGATGCGGAGAAGATGTTCGGCCCGGCACAGAGCGCCGTGGCCAAAGCTGTGGCGGACGCCGTGGAGGAGGGTATAATCCCAAAGGAGAAGGCAGAGGAGCTTGTGGTTATAGTTTCGGTGTTCATACACCCGCGCGGTAGAGATTATCAGCGTATCTACCGCTACAACTATGCCGCAACAAAGCTGGCGCTGCGCAGAGCGATGAGCAAATTCCCGTGTATAGATAAAGTTTTAGAGGAGAAGGATAAGTCTATGCATGCCATGATAGGATTCAGAATAAACAACCTAAAGCACCCACCCTACCTGGAGGTGGCGCTTGACATACCAGACTGGCGCAGGGTGGAAGGGATTATCAGGGCACTGCCAAGAAGCGACGCAATTATCATCGAGGCGGGCACGCCGCTGATAAAGCGCTACGGCGTGGAGGTTGTGCAGAAGATCCACCAGCTTCGCCCGGAAACAGTGGTGGTGGCGGACCTCAAGACCCTAGACACCGGCAACCTTGAAGCACGAATGGCGGGCGATGCCACTGCCGACGTTATAGGCTTCTCGGGCTTGGCCCCGCTCAAGACCATGGAGAAGTTCATCGAGGAGTGCAAGAAGGTGGGCGCACTCTCGCTGATGGACACGCTGAACGTCCCTGACCCAGTAGCGGTGCTGAAGAAGCTGAAGGTCAAGCCGGACATTGTCGAACTCCACCGTGCTATAGACGTTGAGCAGACGCAGGAGAGCGAGTGGGGCAACATCGCGGAGATAAAGCGGGTGTGCAACAACAAGGTTCTCGTTGCGGTCGCCGGCGGAATACGCGTCGATCGCGTGCAGGAGGCGTTGAAGTCAGGCGCAGATATCCTGGTGGTGGGCAGGGCGATTACCGCCGCGAAGGATGTCACCGGCGCCGCGAGGGCATTCCTCAAGGAGATGGGCGTCACAGAGGTGGACCAGTTCAGAATAATGACCGACTTCTAAAAAGCTTAAAAACTAAACTTACCAGTAGGTCTTGAGAAGGTCATCCTCTGTGAGCTTCCTGACCTTGCGCGGGTCGTAGAGCTGGGCACCCTCCTCCGCTGCAGCGTGGGCGTGTGTTCCGCAGTTGCCGGCGCACATTCCCATTATCCTCACCTCAGGTTATTTTAACCCGTGGTTAGAATACTAACATTGCAAAAATTTTTGTGAATAGCTCAACGCGGGTTTATATTGCGGATTTGAATTCAATGATTCATCTTTTAGTTGTTATTAAACACACTATTGCTATGCCCAAAAACCCGCCTCTCAGGCTCTACAACACCATGACGCGCAGGAAAGAGCGCTTTGTGCCCCTGCGTGAGGGCGAGGTGAGGATGTACACCTGCGGACCCACGGTTTACGACTATGCCCACATAGGCAACTTCCGCGCGTATGTTTTTGAGGACCTGCTGCGCAGGTTTTTAGAGTACCTGGGCTACCGCGTGCTTCAGGTGATGAACATCACCGATGTGGATGACAAGACCATAAAGCGGAGCCGCGAGGCAGGGGTAAGCCTGCGCGAGTACACGCGGCGCTACGAGCGCGCCTTTTTCGAGGACCTGGAGAAGCTGAACATAGAGAGGGCTGAGTACTACCCCCGCGCCACGGAGCACATCCCGGAGATGGTGGCGCTGATTCAGAAGCTCATGGAGAAGGGATACGCCTACCGCGGCGAAGACGGAAGCGTGTACTTCGACATCTCAAAGTTTAAAGAATACGGGAAGCTCTCCAAGCTGAAGCTGGAGGGGCTGAAGGCGGGCGCACGCGTGAGGCAGGATGAGTATGCGAAGGAGGAGGCGCGCGACTTTGCGCTGTGGAAGGCGTGGAGCGAGGAGGACGGCGATGTCTACTGGGACACGCCTCTTGGTAAAGGCAGACCGGGGTGGCACATTGAGTGCAGCGCCATGAGCATGCGCTACCTGGGCGAGACCCTGGATATACACGCGGGGGGAGTGGACCTGATCTTCCCCCACCACGAGAATGAGATTGCCCAGAGCGAGGCCGCGACGGGCAAGACCTTTGTGCGCTACTGGGTGCACAATGAGCACCTGCTCGTGGAAGGGCGCAAAATGAGCAAGCGCTACGGCAACTTCTATACGCTCAGGGACCTCCTCGCGAGGGGCTACGACCCGCTTGCAATACGCTACCTGCTGCTGGCGACGCACTACCGCAGGAAGCTCAACTTCACCTTTAAAGCCCTGGAAGACGCCACTCGAGCGGTGGAGAGGCTCAACGACTTTGCAGACAGGCTGGAGAGCTACTCGCCGGCATCAGAAGAAGCCACCGGGCTTTCAAAGCGGGTTGAGGAAGCCAGGCGCGAGTTCGAGGAGGCGCTCTGCGACGACCTTGATACCCCGCGCGCCCTCGCCGCGGTTTTTAGGCTTATGCGAGAAGCAAACAGGGCGATGGACGCAGGGGAGGCGAGCGCCGCAGACCTGCGGGCACTGAAGCGCTTCTTTGCAGACTTCAACCGCATCTTTGGCGTTGTGCGCGAGCGCAGGGAGGAGCTGCCCCCGGAGCTTATGAAGCTGATACGAGAGCGCGAGGAAGCCAGAAAGCGGCGCGATTATGCAACCGCAGACAGGCTGAGAGAGGAGCTTCTTAAGCATGGGGTGGTTGTTGAGGACACACCCCAGGGCACGCGCTGGAAGTGGAGAAAATAGTTCAGAGGTTAGGGCTCAAGGCTTAGGCAGGTGAAAGCATGGTGGAAAAAGAGGCTGTGGTAAAGGCGCTTAAGGAGATAATAGACCCGCACACCGGCATAAGCGTGTACGACATGGGGCTCATCAAAGATTTAGAGGTCAGTGACGGCGAGGTCTCGCTAACCTTTGTGCCCTCCTCACCCTTCTGCCCTCTTGGTGTGCAGCTGAGCATGCAGATCAAAGAAAAGCTGGAGAAGGTGGAGGGGGTCACGAAGGTTAAGGTGCGCGTCTCCGGGCACGTGCAGGAGAAGGAGCTCAACGAGATGCTCTGCAAGTAAGGGCGCCGGCGCCTTGTGCTCATGAGCTTTCTTGCTCTCCTGGGCGAGATTGAGAGCCGAGAGCGGGTGCTCCACAGAGTGGCCAGCTTCTGCTCGGGCAGAGTGCTCGATGTTGCCACCGGCTCGGGGTACCTGGCGAGGAAGATTCGCGGCAAAGTGGTCTGCCTGGACATAGACGCAGCGAGGGTTGCTAGAATAGGCGAGGTTGTTGTGGGGGATGCGCGCCTTCTCCCCTTCCGCAGCGGGAGCTTCGACGTCGTCGCAAGCTGGTCTGCGCTGGCGCACATCCCAGAGTGGCGTGCCGTGGTCAGGGAGATGTTCCGCGTTGCGAGGAGGCTGGTGATTACCGCCGAGCCCAGGGGAAAGCTCGCCCTTCTCGCCTTCCGCGATTTTCGGTGTGAGCACGAGCTTGGCATAGAGGAGGTCATAGCGGAGTTTGAACGTTTCGCAAGGGTGGAGGTTGATTACTACGAACATTTCGCCGTGGTGAGGGGCTGGAAGTGAAGTTTTGAGCATGGCCACGGGAAAAATTTAAAATATATAGTGTATATAGGTTATTAGGGAACTATATGGTGAAATGTTATGCAGACGCGCAAGATATACATGAGTGGTGGAAGCACCTATATAATGTCCCTCCCCAAGAAGTGGGTTCAGCGGGTCGGGCTTAAAGAGGGGGATAGTGTCGTAGTAACAGAGAGAGAGGGTGCTCTTACGATAGAGGCAAGAGAGAGGGAGGAGGAGAGCAGGGAAGTGACAATTAAAATCTCCCGGGTGGAGAGTGGCGAGGTGCTTGAAAGGCTTCTCATATCCTACTATCTCATCGGCTACGACACCATTAAAATTCTCCTCGACGATGCACAGCACCTGAAGTACCGTGAGGTAGCGCGCAGAATACCAGACCTCCTTGTGGGTGTGGAAATCGTGGAAGATACGGACGAGGCACTCACCCTGGAGATACTCCTCAATGAGCGCAAGCTTCCAACACTAAAGGCGATGCGCAGGATAGATCTGATAGTCAGCTCAATGCTGGCAGAGCTGATACGCGTGCTGGAAGGAGAGGATGAAGCCCTTGCGCGGGACATTATTGAGCGAGAGAAGGAAGTGGATCGCCTATATTTCCTGGTTGTAAGGCAACTAAAGGGAGCGGTACGCTACCACCAGCTGGCAGAGAAGCTTGGTATAGCGAACCCCCGCGATGCTCTTGGCTACCGCATGGTGGTAAAGAGCTACGAGCGCATCGCTGACCACTGCGAGAACATCGCCCAGATTTATCTCAAACTCCTCGCCGAGGGTGAGAACCAGTTTGAAGACTGCGCAGCACTCGCAAGGCTTGCATCTCTGGCGTATCAAAAGGCTTCAAGGGCGTTCTTCGCCCTGGACATGCATCCTGCCCAGGAGGTATTCTCACATCTCAAAGAAATAAGAGAGCTGCAGGAAGAAATACTCAACCGCCTCTTCCAGAGCAACATAAAGGCGGGCAAGGCAGTGCTCCTTAAGGGGATAATGGACAGCCTCAACCGTATTGCCAGCTACTCCAGCGACATCGCCGAGATAGCCATAAACATGAGCGTCGAGGTACCTAGCTAATCCCTTACTCTTCTCCCCGGGGCAACTCTACCCAGAAAATGCTCCCTCCCCCCGGGTTGTCCTCAACCCAAACTTTTCCATTGTGCAGTTCGACTATCCGCTTGACTATTGCCAGGCCCAGACCTGTGCCCTCCACCCCGCCTTTATCCACTCTTTCAAATCGCTGAAATATTCTCTCTTTCTCTTCATCAGATATCCCGGGCCCAAAATCTTTAACCATTATCTTAATGCTCCCGTCCTCAATCTGCCCATCTATTACAACCCTTCCACCTGTAGCGGCATATTTGGCTGCATTGGTCAGCAAATTAAGGAAAACCTCCTCTACAATCGGATTAGCTTTAATGTGCAGGGGTTCTGTCAGCCTGTTCTCCACAACCATACCCGCTTCCTCAAAGAGGGGCAGAGTAGCCTCAATTGCTTTTTCTACAACTTCCTTCAAATCCAGTGTTTCCTTCTCCAGCTCCTGTACAGACTCAAGCTTTGACAGCTTTGCAGCACTCTCAATCATATTTATAAGCCTGTTTGCATTTCTCATTATCACTTTGAGCTCCTCCCTGTCTGGAAATTCATCCAGCAGCAGTTCTGTGGCATTTCTTATAATACCCACCGGATTGAGCAGGTCATGGCGCAGTATATCTGTAAATAGGTCTTTAAGGCGATTTGCTCGTTTGAGCTCCTCAAGGTATCGCCTGGTTTCTTTCTCCACCCTCTTGCGCTCAGTAATATCCTTGACGACGCTGAGCATAGCAGGCTTGCCCTCATAAACAATTGGTGTCGCAGCAACCTCCACGTCAATTACATCTCCGCTAAGGGTGATGAACTTCTCTTCAATCGGCGGAACTGTTTCCCCGGCCTGCATTCGGCGTATCCTTTCTCTGACAACCTCATGATAATCGGGGTGGACAACCTCAAACACGGACTTTCCAGTTAGCTCCTCAGGGGTCCTCGCACCTATGAGCTCTGCCCCGGCAGGATTTACATATACAATCTTCCCCTCCCTGTGAACAGCCACACCCACTGGAAGGAGCTCCACAAGACGGCGGTAGCGTTCCTCACTTTCCCTCAGCTTATCTCCAGCCCGCTTTTCGATTTCTCGGATATGAATAATCAAAAAAATTACGATCGAAGAAACAATTAAAGCAACAAAAAAAGCATCAATCACACCTATAAGCAATAAATCATAAGAAATTTTCCCATAAAATATTATACTATTTATGATATTCAATATTGCTGTAAAAATTTCTGATAGAATTACAGAAACCCACACAAAATGCCACAGGTTCACTCTGGCAAGCTTTTGTATAATGGATGGAAGAATCCCCTGCTTATAGTCGGTATCTCCGCCATCGCCCCCCTTCATTTACATCCTCCTACTCACCGCCTGCCAGATAAAACTCTGTTCACAACCCTGAGAAGCTCCTCTCTCTCGAAGGGTTTGTTAATATGTGCCTCCGCGCCACACTTTCTGCTCTCTTCTAGGTCCTCCTCACTGGTCCTTACAGTGAACATAACCACGGGTATGCTCCGTGTTTTCTCCTCAGCTTTAATCTTTCTACAAACCTCCCACCCCTTCAGCCCTGGCATCATCACATCAAGCAGAATTAAATCAGGCTTCTCTGATTCCAGCTTCTGCAGGCACTCCTCACCATCGCAGGCTTCAATAATCTCATGCCCCTCTTTTTCAAGCATTCTTTTAGTTATGTATCTTATGTCTGGTTCGTCGTCCACCAGCAGAATCCTGGCCATTCTTTTCCCTCCATACAGGTAAAGTAAAGCAAAAAGTTGAACCTCTACCAAGCTCACTTTCCACGGTTATTTTACCGCCGTGTGCCTCAACAATATCCCGAACTATTGCCAGGCCCATTCCGGTACCTCCATAACGCCTTGTTGGTGAGCTGTCCACCTGATATAGGCGTTCGAAGATTTTACTCAGTTTATCCTTGGGGATACCTATCCCGGTGTCGCTTATACACACCTCTATCACATCATTTCTTTTTTGCATCACTTCTATGAAAATGCTGCCGCCCTGCTTGTTAAACTTTATGGCGTTACTTATTAAATTGCGAAGCACATGTTCCAGACTCCTCACGTCAGCCTTGGCCTTTGGAAGACCACCTTCTGTCTTTATGTTTAATTTCAGGTTCTCCTCTCTAAGGAGGGGTTCAAATTCCTCTACCACTTTCTTTATAATTTTAACCACGTCCACATCTTCAAGCTGGAGCTTTACCCTACCCTTTTCAAACTTCGCTGCTTCTAGCAGGTTCTCAATTATGAAGTTCTGACGCATGAGTGCGGCGAGTGCCATGTTGAGAAGGGAACTCCTCTGCTCCGGATCGCTTTCCTCCAGCGCCAGCTGTATAGAGCCCTTGGCTATTGTTATTGGGGTTCGAAGCTCATGTGAGACGTTGGCTATTATGTTGCTCTTCAATTCATCCAGAGTCTTAAGCTCATTGTAGGTGCGTTTCAGTTCCCTGTATGCAAGCTCCAGCTTTTGATGTGCCTCTCTGAGAGGGGTTATGTCTACAAAACCTGCAACAGTGCCCTTTATTTCGCCATTATCGTCACGCATGACAGAAAGAGCAAGGTCGACCACTCTGCCGGAATTGAGTGTTGCCTCAAGCGTAATGGGTTCTTCGCTTGTGTCACCTTTTAGCAACCTTTTCACGCTCTTCTCCACCCTACCCTCCATGAAGTGGCTCCACAGGCTTGTGCCCAGGACCTCCTTCTCATTTTTCCCGAGCATTGTCGTGGCTCGACGGTTAGTAAAGGTTATAGTGCCATCACAGTCAGTGGTGAGCACCGCTGCAGGCACTGTATGCACAATGCTCTCCAGCTCCCTGAAAATCTCCTCCAGCTTATTCCAGGATTCCTCAAGGCACAGGTTGATTCCTTCCACCTCCGCTCTGAGTTTGCGTTCCTGAATAAACTCATAACCAACAAATATCATCACGGGTATGGAGAGAATGATCAGCACATTTGCCATAAGATTACTCTGAAGATGTTGATAGAAGTCCACTTTTATAAAAACCAGCTCATAACCCCAGTAGAAGATGTTCAGAAGCACACCAATGCTCATCAAAAAAATTCCAGTCGCGTACTCTTTTGACGGAACTCTGTATTTTGAATAGGTTGTGTCTCTGATTTCTCTGGAACTGCTGAACGCCTGCATGTCATAAGTCATCATCCATGTGTTATTTAAGTATTTTTATAAAATAGATTTTATTTTAAATTGTTTCATTTTTAATGAACGACTTTTTAATATCTCTAAGTTTTTAGCAGGAAATTTTAAATTTTTTCAAAAGCAACGGCTGCACTTCGTTATATATTAGCAGGAAGGGTTATATAAAAAGTGGAACCCTTCCCCACCTCAGACTCCACCCAGATTTTACCTCCATGCGCCTCTACTATGCGCTTTGCAACCGCTAACCCAGTGCCTGTGCCTCCATATCTCCGGGTAGGACTTGAGTCGAGCTGTGTCAGGGGTTTAAAGATGTCCTCCAGCCTGTCTTCAGGAATACCTATTCCGGTATCAGTGATAGCTATTTTAATCCACCCCTGCTCCTCCGATACCCTTATCCTCACCTCTCCACCCATGCGATTAAATTTTATAGCATTGTCCAGGAGATTCAAAATAGCTCGCTTCAGCTTAAAGGGGTCGGCCATCATTTCGCCCTCATACCCGAGCTCCACCTTCATCTTTATGCCTTTCTCCTTTGCCAGCTTCTCCTT
Organism: Candidatus Hydrothermarchaeota archaeon; assembly: GCA_015521615.1. Lineage (GTDB taxonomy): Archaea > Hydrothermarchaeota > Hydrothermarchaeia > Hydrothermarchaeales > BMS3B > Pyrohabitans. The sequence continues at coordinate 31,585 of WANW01000076.1, read as the reverse complement.
TTCTTTAACGGCACCTGTAATTATCTCAGCGAGGTTCACACGCTTTTTGTGCAGTGTGAGGTCTCCCCGCTGAACAGTTGCAATTTCTATAAGGTCCTCAACAATATCGTTAAGTCTGTGAAGCGCCCCAATAGCAGCTTTGAGCTCATTGATGCGGTCCTCTTCATCATCCTCTACCATTGCAAGCTCTATGAAGCCCTTGGCTATTGTTATTGGGGTTCGAAGCTCATGTGAGACGTTGGCTATTATGTTGCTCTTCAGCTCATCTATCTCCTTAAGCTCCTCATAGGCCCGCTCCAGCTTTTGCTGCGCCTCCTTTTGCTGGGTTATATCCACAAAGGAAACAACTGCGCCCTCTATCCCGCCATCCTCATCACGCATGGCAGAGATAGAAAGCTGAACCATCCTGCCGGAGAGCAGTGTGGCCTCCAGTGTTATCGGCTCCTCCACAGCACTTCCGCTGAGCAGCTCACGCACCTTTTCCTCCACCTGAGGCTCCTTAAAATGTTCCCATATATTTGTTCCAAAAATCTCATCCTCGTCTCTCTCAAGATATGCCATGGCCCGGCGGTTGAAGAAGGTTATGTTACCCTCGCCGTCAGTGGTGAGCACCGCCGCCGGCACCGTGTGGAGGATACTGTCCATCTCCCTCAAAAGTTCACGCAGCTTTTTCTGAGACTCCTCAAGTATCTTCTCCGCCCGTTTTCGCTCAAATGCCACAGTTATAATATTTGCCACTGACTGCAAGAAGTCGATATCAGCAGAGGTAAAAATCCTCTTCTGCCGCGAGTGTACTCCCATTACCCCGTAGACCTTGTCCTTATAAATCATGGGCACACTTATGCCCGAAACTACGCCATGTTCCTTAAGCAGAGGTGGTGGTGAGAATCGCTTCTCCTGACGGAGGTCCTCCACAATAACCGGCTTCCTTACTTTAAGGGTATACCCCGCCTGAGATGCGGTCTCTGTGTCAACAGTGGCCCTCCCCACAAGACCAGGGCGCCAGCCCACACCTGCGATAAGACGCAGTTTATCATCTTCGAGCCACAGAATTTTGCAGAACTCAACATTCATTACCCTGGCGACCAGCTCCACAGCCTCCTGCATAAGTGCCTCAATCTCCGCCCCCCTCATGAAGAGCTCCCCAATCCTCGCAATAACTGCATGCTGCTCTCCACGTTTCCTGGCGGCGAGTTCTGCCTTCTTTTTCTTCTCCTCATCTTCAATAGCCTTTAATGCGAATGCAATGTCCTCCCCCACCCGCATGAGCAGTTTTATCTCCTCATCTGTGAAAATGTCACTTGAATCTGAATAAACATTGAGGGCGCCGTACACCCGATCACCATAAACCAGAGGCACCGCCGCGGATGAAACATACCCCCTTTTCAGCGCCTCCTCCCGCCAGGGCTTGAAGCGCTCATCATGGGGGATGTCCTTCATGACCTGAGGCTTGCGCGTTTTTATCGCCATACCTGTGGGCCCTCTGCCTGTTTCCGAATCGTTATAGGTTATGCGCACATTCTCAAGATAACCTTCCTCAATTCCTGCCTTGGCCACGGGAACAACTTCCTTGGTTTCCTCCCTGAGGAGACCTGCCCACACCATCTTATATCCTCTGACCCTGTGTAGAATATCACATATCTTCTGCAGAAGAGAGTATACATCCTTCTCACGGGTTATAACACTGCTTATCTCATTTATAGCCTTTAAAACACTGTTTAAGTGTTCAATCTCCTTCTCTGCACGTTTCTGCCTGGTTACATCTCTGTTTATCTCCACCATGCCAATAATTCTGCCATTTTTATCCCTCAGAGGCGTGGCAGATATCTCTGCAATCCACCTCTCCCCACTACCCTTTATGTGCTCATGTACCAGTCCGCTTATTTTCCCACGCTTCAATACCTCTTCCAGAGTGCAAACCACCTCTTTACACGGCTTCTCCTCCCCATGGGCAACCACATAACACTTCCTGCCTATAAGTTCCTCCCTCTTCCGTCCGAAAAGTTTCAGGGCAGCGGGGTTAGCCTCAATAATATTTTTGTCGAGGTCGACAACAATTACCCCCTCATCCATGGCGTTAAAAACATCCTCCAGTAGCTCGCTCTTTTCTGCTTTTGAGGACAACTTCTTCAAACCCAAGTACACCTCACCATTTTATGGGATAATCTTATCATTTATATAGGCTACAATAAAAATCTTTCTAAAATAAAATTTTATACCCACGGGGCATTTTTACTTTATATAAATTAATGTAATAAAACCCTCATAACTATAAAAATTAATATTTTAATTTATAATCAAAAATTATAAACTGGACAGCGGCGACAGTATTCCAGCCAGATAAATACCTGATTGATATCTTATTATTTTTATCAAAACATTACGTTATGTCGTGTTTGTTTTTGATATTACATAATATGTTGTTTTTACTCATATTTTGCATTTATGGACGGTCCTGGACATTCTATATCAAATTCAAACTTTGTGGAATCGTCAGGAAGTGTCGGTCGTGTAGGCAAATTATAGCTCCGCCGCCGCCAAGAAAGTGGCGAGGTGATTTGAAATGGAAAAGAAGAAGGTTGCAATCGCTGTGCTTGCAAGCTACGCCCTGCTGCTCGGCTACACCTTCGCCATGGGCATGATGGGTGGCTACGGCATGGGCGGCGGAATGATGGGCGGCTATGGCGTTGCCCCAGGTTATGCTTGGGGAGACGACTACACGCAGACAAGCAAGAGAGGCTTTATAGATAGATTTCTCGGCGGCTTCCTCGGTGGAGGCTTCGCTGGCTATGGTATGGGCGCAGGGATGATGGGCGGTGCTGGCTACGGTGGTATGATGGGCGGCTATGGCATGCCCGGCGGCTATAGCGGCGTAATGAGTGGCTGCGGCGGCTTCTGGGGTGTACCTGCGAATGGCGAGGAGATAACCCGGGAGCAGGCAGAGGAGGCACTCACCAGCTATCTCGGCTACATCGGCGACCCCAACCTGGGAATCAGGGAGATAATGGAGTTCCAGTACAACTACTACGCCATAGTTGAGGAGAAGGACACCGGCAAGGCTGCCTTTGAGCTTCTCGTTGATAAGCGCACTGGTGTGGTTACGCCCGAGCCCGGGCCCAACATGATGTGGAACCTGAAGTACGGGCATCACAGCTTCGGCTACGTAACAGAGAATAAAATAACCGAGGAAGAGGCGGTAAAGATAGCCCAGCGTTATCTCGATGTCTTTGCCCCCGGCTGGAAGGCGGATGACCACGCGGACGAGTTCTACGGCTACTACACGCTGCACACCCTTGACGAGAACGGAAACATAACTGGTATGCTGAGCGTCAACGGCTTCACCGGCGAGGTGTGGTTCCACAGCTGGCATGGTGAATACGAGGGCGAGGGGCACGAGGAGTAGCCCTCTCGCCTTTTTAGAGGTGATGCAAATGAGCGAAAAGAATACACTCGTGGCGATAGGTCTTGGAATACTCCTCCTCATCCTGCTCATTCCGGGCTTTGGAATGGGCGGTATGATGGGCATAGGCATGGGCATAGGGGTACTCTTCTGGATAGCGGTTGCTGCGCTACTGTACTATGCCCTTGCCGGCAGAGAGGAGAAAGAAAAGAGCGCACTGGAGATACTGAAGGAGAGGTATGCGAGAGGCGAAATCTCCCGCGAGGAGTACCTGAGAATGAAGGAAGAGATAGGAGGTTGAAATGAGCAGGTATATTGCATATGCAGCCTTCGGGCTTCTCGCACTTTTGCTCCTCCTGACCTGGCACTACGAGAGCGGCGGCTCCGCCTTAGGGGTGTGCCGCGTCTGGGGGAGCTTTCTAACAGGCGCTGCACCATGGGGTGCCGCTGATAGCATGCAGCAGATGCACCTGCGTCACATGTCCTGGTATGGCTTCCGCGGCTTTGGTCTGGCCTTCTGGGTGCTTGTCATAGCTTTCCTCTACCTGCTGCTCTCTGGCGGAGAGCGCAAACCCAGCGCCATAGATGAGCTTAACGCAAGATTTGCCCGCGGGGAGATAACCCGGGAGGAGTACGAAGAAGCAAGGAGGCTGCTGGAAGAGAAGTAAAAGATTTCCATCAGAAATTTTCCATTGTGGCAAATAAAAACTATAAATAGTGAGCAGGTTCCCAGATTCTCCATGAGTCTGAGCAACTTCTTTTACGAATACTTCGTCAAACCTCTCCAGACAGGCTCAGGCTACAACCCCTACAATACCATAGCCTACGGAATCCTCCTTATCCTAGGCGCCTACGCCGTGCTGCGACTCTTAAGGCGTCTCGACGTTCGCCTGGATGAGGGGCTTTTCAGAGCTCTTGTCCCCTTTGTGATTCTGGGCGGCCTGATAAGGGCACTGGAAGAGTTCGCAAGGGTAAGTGGCTCAGGCCTGGTTCCCCACAGCTTTCTGTTCCTCACGCCCGGGGTTTACTTTTTAATCCTCTCCCTTGTTTTATTATCCCTCACCGCCGGGATAGCGCTGGAGAAGGGGAGGTATCACCGGGTGGTCTTCTACTCGGGCATGGTCCTGTGCGCCTTCGCCTCTGTGCTTTTTCTCCATGACCTCTACCTCGTGGCCTCGCAGCGCGCGATATCTCTCTTTTCGGGTGAGCCGCTCAGGCTCCAGGTGAGGGTCTTCACAGGCATCCTTCTGTTCTCTCTGGGGCTTGCTCTCATTGCCATGCTCCCGCTGAGGCGGCTCAACCTGGCCTCCCGCTTGAATACCCTAATTGTGTGGGGCGTTGCCTTCGACGCCGCCTCGGTGAGCCTGGCTTCGCTTTCCCTGGGTTATGCAGCAGAGCAGCCCCTCACCCAGAGCATGCTATCTGCGCACCCTCTAATTTACCCCCTTTTCAAGATGGGCCTCTACCTGACTATCCTTTACTTCGTTGAGAGAGACGTGCCACGCAAAGACGAAACCCACTGGCTCACCAAGCTTATCCTGCTGGTGCTCAGCCTGCCCATGGGCCTGCACAACTCGCTTCAGGTGCTTTTGGGGGTTTAGTAAGGGGAGAGGTCAATTGCGCCCAGGTAGCCAGCGATGGCCACGAGAACAAAGGTGAGCGCCGCCGCCACGAGGGTGAGTCTGAACACCCTCTCCATGTCCACCCTGCAGAGCACCCGGAGCCTGCTTCCTTCCTGGAAGAGAGCACCCTGAGCAATAATTTTGAGCATAAAGGCAATACCCACGAGATTTGAAAGCAGGCCAAGCACCATAAAGAGAAGCTGGTACTCAGTCAGGAAAAGCGCCGCCGCAGAGACGCCGAAAAGCGGAAGAACATCACTGACGTGGTGGGCGCAGCACGCTACCATAGCGGCGCCGCTCATGCCCCCACTTGCGGCGACACCTGCACCGGCATGAGCTTTTCTGAGCTTTGAAACTGCTCTGATGTAGTAGTACAATGCCATCTGCGTGCCAAAACCTGCGAAAAGAGCGATAATCCAGTACCAGAGCTCCAGAAAAGACCTCAGGGCGTGCTCAAAGCTCTGCACAGCGGTGAGAATGCCAAAGTAGAGGAGGAGAAGGAGGGAAGCACCTCCGAAGCCTGCGATAATCGCTCGAGTCCTTAGCGTATTGAAATCCTCGCTTTGCATCAACTCAACTCCTTCAGGTCCCACCTGAAGATTCTCCTGCCCTGAATGCCGTCAATAACCAGCTCTATGTACTCGTCCTCCGGCGTCACAAGCTCTGTGCCGTTTATTCTTGCAGGAAGTACAAGGTAGCCGTAGCGGTGGTGCCCGGACTCCATCTCCGGCACCCATTTGAAGCCCTCACTGACCTGGATTCCGCGACTGTTCCTGAAGGTGGATAACTTCTCAACCCTGTAGCCGGAGAGATCGACAGTGTGGGTGTTCAGGTACACCTTAAATACTATTTTCTCCTTCTCCTCCGGCATCAGCGGATTGAGGTAAACCACATCCACATCCACCTCGCCCTGACTGCTTTTCCTCATCAGGTCCCTCTCATTGAGGGTTTTCCCGGAGGCGGTTGAGATGGAAGTGCTACTTCCGCTATCAGACGATGTACAGCCCGTAAACAGCACAATCGAGCCAATCAGTAAAATTATAACGATTCCTCTCATTTCATCACCTCACACCCTAATCACACCTGAAGGATGAAGAAATTTGTTCGTAGAACTGTAGGCGAGTGGAAATTCATAAGACACCCTCTTGCAACAACTACTCATAAGACCGTCCAAAACGGTACTCCGGGCACATTTTAACTCCCAATTTCCATAATACCCTATCTGAAGCGTACACCAAGGATGCAAGGGCGCTTATGCCTTCTGATTATTCTCCACCTGCTGCAGCCGCATGCTTCCACAACAAATTTAAATACCTTCAAGCCCTACTTCATCAGGATGCTTTTCTCTGAGATTTCAGAGCTCACCCGGGAGCAGAGGGACAAGCTCCTCCACAGGGGCAGGGCAGACCTCGCGGGAGTTGAGGCGAAGGTAGCGGAGATTATCGCGGAGGTCCGCTCACGAGGCGACGAAGCGCTGCGCGACTTCACGCGACGCTTCGACGGCGTCGATGTGGAGGAGCTCAGGGTCAGCGAGGAGGAAATAGAGAAGGCTAGGGAGAGGGTGGATGGAAAGCTCATAGAGGCGCTGGAAATTGCGAAGGAGAACATTGCCGACTTCCATCGCAGGCAGCTGCGCGGCGACTGGAGCTATACCAGGGACGGCATTACCCTGGGGCAGGTTTATCGTGCCATCGCCAGTGTGGGGTGCTACGTGCCGGGAGGAAGGGCAAGCTACCCCTCAACCGTACTTATGTGCGCGGTGCCTGCGAAGGTGGCGGGCGTGGGCAGGGTGGTTGTGACCACGCCGCCAGCGCAGAATGGAGAGGTGAACCCCCTGACCCTGGCCGCCTGCTCCATCGCGGATGTGGACGAGGTCTATCGCGTCGGCGGTGCCCAGGCGATAGCAGCCCTCGCCTACGGCACGGAGAGCATAGCGCGGGTTGAAAAGATCGTGGGACCGGGCAATGTTTACGTAACCGCCGCCAAGCGCCTGGTGAGCGGAGACGTGGCAATAGACCTGCCCGCCGGTCCGAGCGAGGTGCTCATCATTGCCGATGATTCGGCGGACGCGCACTTCATAGCGCTGGACATGCTTGCCCAGGCGGAGCACGATCCCCTTGCGAGCAGTGTGCTCGTAACCACCTCGCGAAAGCTTGCAGAGCGGGTGAGGGAAATCGTCGAAAGGGAAACACCCTCTCGAGCTGAGGCAAGTCAGGCGATTGAGGCTAATGGTGCGATACTTGTAGCCAGCGACATAGCCCAGGCGATAGACTTTGCAAATATGTTTGCCCCCGAGCACCTTGAGATTATTACCCGCAACGACGATGAGGTGCTACGCAGGATAGAGAGCGCGGGCTCAGTTTTCCTGGGCAGCTATTCGCCGGTTGCCTGCGGCGACTATGCGAGCGGCACAAACCACGTGCTTCCCACCGCAGGGTATGCGCGCGTCTACTCCGGGCTAAACGTTTACGACTTCCTTAAGGTAATATCCTTCCAGAGGCTGAGCAGAGCAGCACTTGAAAGGCTTGCAAAGGCAATATTGCCACTTGCAAAGGCGGAAGGACTTGAGATGCACGCTAAAAGCGTGGAAGCAAGAATAGCGAGGCGAGAGCATGATTGAGCGCGTTTATTCGGATGAGCTTTCTCCTGAGAAGGACGGAGAGGAGGTAAGCATCGCAGGCTGGGTGCATGAAAAGCGCAAGCTGGGCGGGCTCCTCTTCCTCCTCATCAGAGACCGCTCAGGAATAGTGCAGGTAACCCTGCCCAAGAAGTTCGTCCCCGCAGAGGTCTTCGACCTTGCCAAGGGGGTGAGCAAGGAGAGCGTAGTCGTGGTCAGGGGCAAACTCCAGGCAATGGATAAAGCTCCGGGAGGAGTTGAGATCATACCCTCGCGGATAGAGGTGCTGAGCAGCGCCGCCTCGCCTCTGCCTCTCGATCCTACGGGCAAGGTTCCCGCCAATCTGGACACCCGCCTGGACCACCGCGTGCTCGACCTGCGCAGGCCAAGCGTGGCGGCGATCTTCAAGATAAGGAGCCGTGCCCTGAAGGCGGCGAGGGAGCACCTTCTCAGCAGGGGCTTCATCGAGGTGCACACTCCCCGAATAATCTCCACCGCCAGCGAGGGCGGCACGGAGCTCTTCCCGATAAGCTACTTCGAGCGCGAGGCCTTCCTCGCCCAGAGCCCGCAGCTGTACAAGCAGATGCTCATGGGCTCTGGCTTAGACCGCGTGTTTGAAATAGCCACCTACTTCCGTGCTGAAGAGCACGACACCATCTGGCACCTTAATGAAATTACCGCTGTCGATTGTGAGCTTGCCTTCATCTCCAGCTACGAGGACGTTCTCGAGGTCATCGAAGGTCTCATCCGCGCCATGATACTCGAGGTAAGGGAACACTGCAGAGAGGAGCTGGAGCTTCTGGGCGTGGAGCTCAAAGAGCCTCCGGAGCACTTCCCCAGGCTGAGCTATGAGGAGGTGCTCTCACTGCTTGAGGAAGAGGCGAACTTAAAGCTGCCCTTCGGCGAGGATTTAACCACCGAAGCTGAGAAGAAGCTGGGCGAGATAATGCTCCAGCAAGGGCACGAGCTGTACTTTGTCACCCGCTTCCCCCTCGACGCAAAACCCTTCTACACCATGCCGGACAGCGATGACCCAAAGCTGAGCGCCAGCTTCGACCTTGAGTTCAAGGGCAGGGAGGTAATCTCGGGCTCACAGCGTATCCACGACTATGATCTCCTCGTGGAACGCATAAAGGCAAAGGGGCTCCGCGTGGAGAGCTTCTCCAGCTATCTGGAGGCGTTTAAGTACGGGATGCCCCCCCACGGAGGCTTTGGCATGGGCATAGAGCGCTTCCTCATGCTCCTTCTAGACCTGCCAAATATACGGGAGGCGGTGCTCTTCCCGCGTGACAGGCACCGCCTTGAACCGTAGCTAAATCCACTTCTTAAACGTGGCTATGGTTACAACGGCTATGACAAGCTGGAAGAGCAGCACAGTCGCCACAACCTCATATTCATAGGCTTTCCCCTTCATCTTTCTGAGTAATGTGATTGCAAGGTGGGGCACACTGTAGATTCTGCTCTTCACAGCCAGGGAGCCGTCCCCCAGCACCCGCGCCGGCCACTCGGGTTTAAATCTCCCCCTCGCCTTGAGCACCAGCTCAATGTAGTACAGCGTAAACAGCATTGCAGCAAACCTCTCTATGTTTCCCAGAATAGCCACTATCGCAACACCCGCACCTGCGAAGTAGGTGAAAACATCACCGGGAAACACCTTTGATGGGTAGCGGTTGAATATCAGGAAGGCTAGCAGCGCTCCGACGATGCATGCGGAGATTAAAAAGGCGTCGAAGGCATTGACCTCCCATGATAGGTATGCCAGCGTGGAGAATATCGCAATCCCCTGCAGCGCTTCCAGGCCATTGTAGCCAGCGAGCATATTGAAGGCGTTGGTGGCGCCGATTATTCCTACAGGCACAATCAGCAGGGGGTAGAGCAGGCCCAGCTCCACCTGTCCTAAAAAGGGGAAGGTCATCATCGCATGCCCGGCATTGACCACCATTATTGGGATGGGCACCATAAACGTGAGAAGCACCTTTTCACTCTGCCTAAGCCCTATCCTCCAGCCGAGCATGTCGTCCACCATGCCTATTAACGCGGCTATAAGCAGGCTCAGCGTGGCGGCAAGCAACTCTATTATAGAACCGTCCCCATAGTAGAAGGTTTCAATGGCGATCATCACAAGCAGCGCAAGGAGCACCCCAAATACGACGGTTATACCCCCCATCTCTGCAACCTCCCTTTTATCCTGCTTATGCACATCCCTCCCCACGAAACCGGTGCTCCTCGCGCGGTGTATCCACTTTGGCAGTGCTATCAGCGTGGTGAAAAAGCTGATGACAAATAAGCCAGCTGCGACCCCCAAGTCCATGGTGGTAGAGTCGGAAGTGAGGTATTTAAAAGTAACGACTGCGGTTTCTTCCACCTTTCACTCAAAAGGTTTATATAAAAAGAGAATCACTGTTAAAAATGGAGTGGAATAATTGAAAATAACCAAACTTGGCGCCGTTGAAATTGTAAACTGAATCAAATCCGGGGAATTGAGTGCTGTTGAGGTTGTTGAGGCACACATCCAGCGTATTGAAGAGGTTAACCCTCAGCTCAACGCAGTGGTGAGCACCCGCCGGAGTGGTGGCTGCCACGCGAGTGCGCCCCGGTGAGTAGAGCACTGGCTTACCCGTGGGCGTGGTGCAGGTTGTTGCCCGCCACTGGAGGGAGGATGTGGTGCTTGCGGTGATGGCGGCGGTAGATGAGCACTTCCGTTCAATGCCGGACTATCCAAGCTACCCGGAACTGGTTGCCTAGCTCACAAAGGGCCGGAAAATCTTTATCTAACACCTCATTTTAATAAAGAGTTACGCACCGGATAAATTTACAAGGTTAACACTCCTCCAGAAGGAAGGTGAAAGCTTGAAGTTTGTTAATCGTTACAAGGACTACGTGGTGATAAACCCGCTGATGCGCGGTGGCATACTCCCGCAGGAAGTGCAGGAGCAGCTCTGCCAGGACGGCTGGCTTGAGATAGGCTACTCGGTATGCCACGACTGCATAGAGGGGAGAAGCAGCCTTATCACGAAGCCTCCTGTGAGGAAGTTTCTGAAGCAGGTGGCAGAATTCTTTGGCGGCGACGAGGCGGAGCACACCTTCGGGTGCAGGGCGGCGCAGTACGTGGTTATGAAGACCATCGCAGAATACGTAAAGGAGGAGAACCTGGAGCCAGTGGTTGTGGTGGACCCGAATTCGCACTACTCCACCAACATAGCGGCGGAGATGGTGGGCCTGCGCGTGGTCGAGCCCCCGCACACGGGCTACCCGGAGTATAAGGTTACAGTTGAGGCATTTCAGGAGAAGATTGAGGAGGTGGGCAGGCCAGCGCTCGTGGTTGCGACACACGCGGACCCCTACTTCGGCAACATTGAGCCGGTGGAGGAGCTGGGTAAGCTGTGCGAAGACCTGGAGATACCCTTCATGGTGAATGCCGCCTACACCGCTGGCGTCGCCCCTGTGGACATGAAGAAAATGCGCGCCGACTTTCTCACTGTGAGTGCCCACAAGAGCATGGCCTCCCTAGCGCCGCTTGGCTTCATGGTCACCACCTATGAGTGGAGCAAACGTGCCTTTGCAACCTCAAAGTCAAAGGCAGAGTGGACTGGCAGGGTGTTTGGCAAGAAGATTCCCAATGTCTTCGGTTGCAGCGTGGGAGGTATACCCTTAATCTCTGCGATGCTGAGCTTCGACTACGTTAAGGCGCGCGTAAAGCGCTGGGAGGATGAACTTAAGAAGATTAACGACTTTGTTGATAAGCTTGAAGACATAGGCGGAGGCGACATAATGCTCCTTGGGGAGCGCCCCAAGCGCCACCACCTGCTCCACTTTGAGACGCCGCTCTTCTGGGAGATTTCAAAGAAGCACAAGCGGAAGGGCTTCTTCCTGGCTGAGGAGATGCTCAAGCGCCGCATTGTGGGGCTGCACAAGGGGCTGAGCAAGCACATAAAGCTGAGCGTCTACGGCCTGAGCGACGAAGAGCGCGAGCGCGTACTTGCCGCCTTTGAGGAGATAGCCTCCCTGAGGGAGAAGCTGTAGAATTCCTCAGCGCTTTAGTATATGCTTCAGCGAGGCTAAGAGGCTGTTCATGTTTGCGTGGCCCGAGTCTTCCTCAAAATACACCCTTAAAAGGCGCTTAAGAATAGACCTGTCCGATTTAACCTTCCCTATCACCCTCTCCAGTACCCAGTCGGGGGCATTGTACGCTATATTCTGGATGGTGAGCATAATATCATAGAATTTCTTTGACCTCAGCACCTCCTGTCGGTATATTTCAAGAGCTCTGCTGCGCTCAAGCTCCCCCTTTAGAACTCTCGAAATAAGACCTCCGAGCACCTCTGCGTAGATGAACGCCTTTCTTATACCCTCCGCTGTCCCGGGCAGAACCTGTCCCGCGGCATCGCCCACGACAAATATGTCCCCAACGACAGGATCCCGCATGCCCAGGCAGGGGATGATTCCACCGTGGTGCTCAGCCTCAAAGTGCTCTATGCCAAGGAAATCTAAAAACCTCCTGTTCAAATCCATAAGGTTGACTTTTTTAAGACTGCCAAGGCCAACCCGGGATAGGCCACCTGTCAGCGGGAAAACCCACGCATAACCTCCGGGAATCAGCTTATTTCCAAAGTAGATGTGGATGGAATCTGCGTCGTATTCAGCCACCGTTTCAAGGCCTGCAATTCTCCGTGGAAGGTGGGCATACCCATGCTTAAGGTGCGAAGCTACAGCGGCACGCCAGCCGCTGGCATCCACGATAAGCCCTGAGGAGTATGCCTCATGACCGCACAGCACTTTTCCCGGGTCTCCGGCTTCGACACCGGTAACCTCCGTGCCGGTCCTTATCTCGGCGTTCTTCAGGTGCTCTGCTACCGAGGCGCAGAAGGTCCTGTAGTCTATGGTACAGTAGGGCATCGGGAGGTCAATTATCAGCTCCCTACCGTTTGGGGAGTGAATGGTGATGGTGTCAAAGGTTCTGAGGATGCTTCTCTCAGCGCCCAACCTTCTGACCCAATCCACAGGTGCACCGCAGGTCGACCTCTGCCTTGCCCCGATTTCCTTTTCTTTTTCTATAATCAGCAGATTTTCCGCCTGAGTAAAATATGCCGTTGCCAGACCCGCAAAACTCCCGCCGACAATTATCACATCATACTCGTTCATCTAAATATTTTATCAAAATGTATGCATATATTCTTTTCGCATTTCAAAATGGAAATTTTGTACAGTTTTTTTATACAGATGTAATAATGGATGCCTTCAGGGCAGATGAAATTCTCAGAAATGGAGATATTTCCAATTTTTATTTTTAAATTTAGCAAAAATGCGCACTTTACATTGTGTAAATAATAAAGATTATTAGTTAGAATCAATTTAAGTTAATCTCGAGGTAAGTTGTGCGTTATGAGAAATATAGGGGAAGATGTATGCCATCTTTAAAAATAGTCTGGACAATCGTCGCCGTAATTCTCCTCAGCTTTACTGTAAATGCAGAGCTGTCAGAGAAGATTTATGTGGAATATTCAACCCTGCCGGAGGTTATAAAGCCAGGAACCTCGGGTTATATACAGCTAAAAATCACAAATCCAGGCACTGAGACAATAAGCTATCTTTACCTGACTCGCGTGGAAGCTGATGCTCCGCTCGAAGTTTATGGCTTTAGCACAAGGCTTGGTGCCCTGTATCCAGGGGATGTGAAGCAGGTGGTGCTCAGGTTCAGAGTGCCCGAGGGCACTGTCCCGGGGTTCTATGTGGTTAAAATCTTTCTGAGTGCCAACTACATAGGCAAAACCAGCAGCATAAGGTATGACATCCCCCTCGAGGTTACTGAAGAAAGCTTCCTGCAGCTCAGCCTTTCGACTGCTGAAATTGAGGCTGAGAAAACAGAGAATGTTACGCTTAAAATTCACAACCCCGGCGGTGAGCTTCGCGACCTGCATATATCTTGGAGCGGTGAGGGTGTTGTGCCCGTCGGTAGCTCCTCCAGCATCTTTATACGCCGCCTCGGCTCTGGAGCCACGCTGAAGGTACCCCTAAGCGTGCGAGCCGGAAGCACCGGAACGGCGATTTTGAAGTTTTCGGTCACCTACTACGACTCAACAGGCAACTTGAGGAGCGAGAACCACACCCTGGGTCTTGAGGTCAGGAGCCGGGAGGAGGACTACCTAAGGGTAACCCTCAAGCCCGAGGCGCTGAAAACCGGCGGGGCCGGGAGACTCCTTTTCAGCCTGTCCAACGAAGGCGATGAGGAGCTCAGAAATGTGCTGCTGAGCTGGAGCAGCGAGGTGCTGTTTCCGGCTTCGTCCAGCTCAGAGTTCCTCAGCTCAATAGGTGCTGGAGAGAGCAGTAAAATCTCCTTCAGCGTGCTGGTGAATGAGGATGCAGAGCCGGGTTACTACCCCCTCTACGTGAGCCTGAGGTACGACTCTTCGGGCATGGAAGTAAGGGAGAACCGCACCTTTGGCGTGGAGGTGACCGGGGAGGTATCACTGGTTGCAACCCTGTTCAGGGCAGAGACGGGGAAGGTGTTCATCTCCATTGCTAATACCGGCAACGCCCCGGCAAAGAACCTGGTGGCGCTCGCCAGCTCCCCCTATGGAAGGGCGGAGAGCTTCATAGGGGACCTTGAGGCTGGAGATGAGGAGATAATCGAGGTGACGGAGAGGGGCGCCAGCAGCAGGTACAACGTAAGCCTCACGCTTACTTACAGGGACGTGTTCGGTCGGGAGTTTGAGGAGGAAAAGCAGATAGAGGTGCACCACCCTGCCGGAGGTGTGCCGCTGAGTAAAATAGCAGCTGCAGCGGTGCTGCTAATCCTCATAGCCTCAGGCGCGTGGTTCTGGAGGAGGAGGTGAGTGGTCTCAATAGCCAGAAAGAACCTGTTCCACGACAGGGGAAGGCTGGTGATAAGCGTTGGAGGTGTTGCCTTCGCCACGATGCTGATAATGACGCTGATAGGCGTTTACTACGGCATTTTCACTGAGAGCACCATGTATCTGAAGAAGACCAGAGCGGACCTCTGGGTGGGGCAGGAGGGCATTCACGACACCTGGCACACCTACTCTCTCCTCCCCAGGGGCCTAGACACCGAGATAATGCAGGTGGGTGGCGTCAAGGAGGTGCACGAGTTCATAGGCAGAGCGGTAATGGCTGAGGTCTCCAAGATCTCAGAAAGCAAGGAGACGGTGTTCATCATCGGCTTTGACACCAGCAGTGGCGTCGGTGGCCCCTGGGAAGTTATAAAGGGGAAGAAAATCCCGAGGAAGGGGCAAGTGGTGGTGGACAGGGTGTTTGCGATGAGGAAGGGCATTGACATAGGCGATACGATAAAAGCGGGTGGTGTGGAGCTAACGGTGGTGGGCATATCAAAGGACACCTTTGTACTGGTCTATTCCTATGCCTTCGTAACAAAGGAGGATGCAGCTGAGATTTTCGGAGCCAGGGACTTCCTGAACTACTACATGGTGGAGGTGGAGAATCCCTTCTTTGCTGAGAAAATCGCCGCCAACATAGAGAGCAGGCTGAGAGCGCGTGGCATAAAGGCGGATGTGCTCACAAAGCAGGAGTTCATAGACAACCACAAGGAGGTGATAGACGAGAGCTTCAGCGTTATCCTCCTGCCCCTGGTGCTCATAGGCTTCTTCATAGGTGTTACGGTGATAGGTCTCACACTGTACACCGCAACACTGGAGAAGATAAAGGAGTATGCAATTCTAAAAGCGATAGGTGCCGGTGAGGGGTTTATGGTCAGGATAGTGATGGAGCAGGCCTTTACCATCGGAATTCTTGGTTTTCTCTGCGGTGCTGCCCTCTCCCTGGCGGCGGCGAGACTGGTGCCTGCCGTTGCTCCAGAGTTCTACGTGGAAATCAACACCTCCAACCTGGTGATATCCTTCGTCGCCATCATAGCGATGAGCATCTTTGCCTCGCTGGTGCCAATCAGGAAGCTTGAGAGGGTGGACCCGGCGACGGTTTTCCAGGCGTAGGTGGGCGGCATGCTGATAGAGGCGAGAGGCGTGACAAAGGTGTACGGCTCGGGAAGAACTGCGGTGAGGGCTGTGAGCGGCGTGTCCTTCTCAATTGACAGGGGCGAGCTAGTGCTGCTCATGGGCCCGAGCGGCTCCGGAAAGACAACACTGCTCACGCTTATTAGCGGTCTGCTGAAACCCACCTCGGGGGAGATTTATATTGACGGTGTGGAGATAACCAAATTGAGCCAGAGGGAGCTTGCCAGGCTGAGGCTGGAGAAGATAGGCTTCATCTTCCAGCACTTTAACCTCCTGAGTGCACTCACCGCCCTGGAGAATGTGATGGTGCCCCTCTTAATAAAGGGGGTGGGCGAGGAGGAGGCACGCGCGAGGGCGGAGGAGCTTCTCAGAGCCTTCGGGCTGGCGGAGAGGATGCACCACCTGCCCGAGGACCTCTCGGGGGGCGAGCAGCAGCGCGTAGCTGTGGCGAGGGCGGTTGTAGCCAAGCCCGAGATAATCATTGCCGACGAGCCCACCGCAAATCTCGACTCAAAGAAGGGCAGGGAGGTGATGGAGCTGATTCGGGAGAGGGTGGAGCAGGGAAGGTGCGCCATAATAGCGAGCCACGACCCCAGGGTGAAGAGCTTCGCCGACAGGGTGCTGTACATGGAGGACGGCATGCTGAAGAATTCACCCGATGAATATCCATGAATTTATCCACAGCTTTTGAATTTGCTTACCCTTTTAATCAAAACCTGATACAGGAGCAGGGGCATCAGCACGAACAGGAGGACAGGGGTAATCTCATAACTCCCACCCATGGAGAGACTGGCAACCAGATTCAGGGGTGAGAAGGTGCTGAATTGCACGCCCGCAAGAAAGAGATTCATCAACAGGAGCGAATAAAGGAAGTGGGCTGTACCCCTTTTTCTGTAGCCAAGGACAAGAAGACTGGCGGAGATAATCAAAATAAGAGCAATGCTGATAGTTAAAAGGAGGATTAGAGGTTCCCGCTCAATGGTAATGCCATTAAACTCCAGCAGCCGTATCCACAGGAAGGACTGCACAGGTACTATTGCAAGGCATGCAATGATCTTGGCATTTATAACCTGAAGCAAGCTTAAAGGTGAAGAAATGAGGATATCCAGAGTCTTTTTCTCCATTTCCTCTGTAAATAGGTCAATAATCAACCCACCTGCAATAAAGGCTGGAGCAAGTATCAGCAGAGGAATAAGTATACCATAGACAAATTCAAAATAACTTGATTTAACACCGGTTTTGCCGATATTGAGCTCATACTCCAGCACCTTCCTTATGTCAGCGGGAAGGTAGCTAAGCCTCTCCCTGCGGAGATTTTCCTCATATCTCTCAAGGGGCTCCTTGAGATAGGAGGCTATTAGCGTGGCCCTGATATCATTTCTGGGCAGATATAAGTCTATTTTAACAGGGTCTGAACGCGGATCCTTCCCCGTAGACACAACCAGTATCCCATCCACCTCGTGTTTATAAAAGGAGTTAAGCGCTCTGGAGAAATCCCTGTAAAATTTCAGATTGAACTTCCCCTCCTGCTGGAGAAGATTCACAAGCCCTCTGTCCTCAGATATAACCGCCAGATTCACCTTCTCAAGACCATAGGTACTTAAAGTCTCTGGGGAAACATAACTCATAATTCCCACAACAAGAAAGGCGGAAAAAGAAGCTATTAAAAGCTGGATCAGCACCGTTAAAATCAGCGTCTTTTCCTTTATCAAACTCCTGAACTCCTTCTTGACCAGAATTAGCTCCTTCATGCTCCCCCTCCAATCAAAGAGTAGTTGTAAAGAAGGTGAGCAACGCCTGAAAGTGTTAAGAGGAACAGGAACCTCCAGTTTATTCTTCCCCTGCTCCACACAAGCCCGAGGGCGGCGATGGAAGTTAGCACCACGTGAAGCAGCAACGCATTTAGCAGATATTCACTGAAGAAAATGCCAAACAGGGACCCGGAAATCTGTGCAAGAGCTACAAGAGCTATCAGCTTCTCACCGATAAAGAAACCCACACCGCATGACGCGCCGAGAAGTAATGTTTTTCCAGCGCTCAGCACCGAGTACCTCACCACACCGGCTACAAAGGCTATCTTGATAATCTCCTCCGAGAAGGCAGAGAGGGTCAGCATCAGATATAGAGATAGCGGGAGCGGGACCTGAAATAGGGCCACTATAAATATTAATTCAAGCATATACGCCGTCATCGCTGCCAGAATTCCAAAGAATACGCCTGCAATTAACCTTTCGCCACCCATCTCCCACAGAAGATTAATGCCATAAAAAATTTTGTCAAAAATGCCCTTCTGGGAAAATAGCACCTCCTCCCTGAACATTATTGCACCCATGAAAAATATAATTGTGCCCATCGCAAACAGAGGGAGAGTTGTAAAAATAAATTTTGAAAATTCTACTTTTTCGCCATCCATAATGTTCACAATCATTGAAACAGGGGATATGTTGCTAACTGTATGTATATTCACGAACATGGCTGGAAAGAATAGAAAAGAGAAGAATATTACTGAAACAAAAATTACGATAAAAGAATTTTCTTTATAGCTCCTGCTCAGTATGGATGCCATGAAAGAGAGGGACAGGAAGAAAAGAACAACCGGAATAAGAACAAAAATTATCTCAACCTCTAGCTTCCTTCTTATAATCAGCGTTATTGCTATTACACTGACCAGGGTTAACAGGAAGTGTGCAAGAGTTTTGCCAATTATTACGTCTCCCGCGCTTAGAGGAGATGTCAGGAGCAGCTCAGCACGGCGGTTGACCCTCTCTTCCAGCATGCTCGAAGAATAAAATTGTGAAAAAAGGTATATCGGAAAAGCCAGCAGGAAGGTCAGGAGGACCGATTTAAAAGGCAGGGGTGGAGAAAAAATAGCCGGGAGAGTTATTCTTGCCTCTTCCTGGGTTATTCCACGAACATCAAACCCCGCCTTTCTATACTCCTCAATAAGATCCACAACTTCAGAGCTGGGGAGTGATTTTGGGTTAAGGGTTTTATCCGGTAAAGATTCAACCGCAGCTGAAACTTCCTGCTTCTCAGGCTGAGCGGAGGTGAAAAACTGGAACTCTTCACTGCGCTTTAAGTAATGGGTCTGAATCCACAGTGGGAAGGCGTAATTTATATGCTCTTCATCCACAACAAAAATAGTCAGGGTTTTGTACAGCCTTAAAGCTTGGGAGAGAGCATCCAGGGCTGCGAGCGACCTTTTAGAGTCTGTATAAATTATCCTCGTTCCTTCATCAGAGACAACAAGCAAATCCAGTTCTCCTCTCTCAAGAAGCTTTCCGCCATCTTCTGTGTTCACCAGTCTGAACCTTCCGTCATATTCAAGGACAGACTTTATTATTCTGTCTTCTCCAGATATACCAACTGAATATAGAGCCTGTCCAGTTGATGGCGACGAAACAGACAATAAAAAAAGAGTTATAAAAGATATGAAGAGTAAAAGAGTAAGAATCGTAACATTTAATCCAAATTTTGGCTTTGAACGTTTAATTTCCCATTTTGCTATGACCAGGATATTTCTAAAATTCATTTTTAATCAGGATTACCAATGGATTTCTTAACCTTTTTGTTTCGACTACTGAAAAATAATGCTTAAATAAACTGTTTCAAAAAACTAAGGGAGAGGTATTTTTATGTTAAAAGTTGAGAACGTATCAAAAAAGTATGGCGATTTTCAGGCTGTTGATAATATATCTTTCAGGATAGATAAGGGGGAAATATTTGGAATAGTTGGCCCAAATGGTGCTGGAAAAACCTCCATTATTAAAATGATTGTGGGTTTAATTGAGCCGTCAGAAGGTGAAATATGGATCTCGCGCTATAACATCAAAACCATGGGTGAAAAGGCAAAGCAGCTCATAGGGTATCTGCCCGAGGAGAGTCCCGTGTATGAGGACATGACAGCAATGGAGTACCTGGATTTTTTCGGGGAGATATATGGAATAGGAAGGCAGGAGGTAAGGGAAAGGGCTGAGGCTATCTTAAATGACTTAAATCTTAAACACCTGAACAGGAAGCTTGGAGAGATGTCCAAAGGCATGAGGCGCAAGGTTGCGATTGCGCGCTCTCTGATAAACAACCCGGAACTGCTCGTTTACGATGAACCCACCTCCGGCTTAGATCCGATAACCTCCAACTATGTAATGGAATATATCAGAAATCTGAAGGGTGAAAAAACCATACTTCTGACCACCCACAACCTCTACCAGGCAGAGAAGATATGCGACAGGATCCTGATACTGAAGGACGGTAGAATGGTCGCTCTCGATAGAGTGGACGGGATCAAGCAAAGGTTTGGCGGGGTGAAGTACACCCTCCGGTTCAGGCTTGGCAACCTGACCGGCATCCACCTGCCTGTGGAGAGCAGAAATGGGTGCAAAGTGGCCCTTTGCTCCAGCGTCGAGGAGGTTAACACACTTGCCCGCGAAGTTGTACGCCGGGGTGGCGAGATTCTGGATATAGAGAGCCATGCCCCAAGCCTGGAGGAGATATTCCTGACGGTGGTAAGCTGATTAAACCAATTTCTCCAAAAAGTAGTTTTCTATACCTCAACGTACCTTTTTATTCATTGCTGCTGCTCAAAGATTGCTGTTTAGCCATCTCCTCCCCAAAATTTTAAATAATCTTCTTTCCTTAGGGTGCTATGAAATGACATAGCACAGGAGGTGCCGAGGTTGAGAAATGCATGGAAGATACTGCTGCCGCTTATGCTTCTGGCGCTCATAGCGGGATGCGCCCAGAAGCCGGCGGAGGAGGGGGCGTCCAAAGCGACGGAAGCTGCTCCTGAAGCACCGGAGGCGATACGCATAGGCTTGGTGGCGCCGCTCACAGGACCTGCGAGCACCACGGGCAACGACATGCTTGAGGCGGCGGAGCTCGCGATAGAGGAGATTAACGCCCAGGGTGGAGTTTATGTAAAGGAGTATGGAAAGAAGCTGCCGCTCAAGCTATACAAGGGCGATACAGAGACCTCCACGCAGGGCGGCGTTAAGGCGGTCACAAAGCTGATAACCGAGGACAAGGTGCACGTGCTCGTGGGCGGATTCTCGAGCAGTATCACCTACGCCGACCAGGTGGTTGCGGCGGAGCACAAGATGCCTTTCATAATTACAGGTGCGAGTTCGCCAGTTATAACCAGGAGAACCGACATAGACACCTCTACCTTCTTCCACCACTGCCCGACTACAGAGGACTACTCTGAGGCGACGATGCTCTTCGTTGATCAGGTGATAAGGCCCGCTATAAACAAGAAGTTCGGCTTCAGCGAGGACCGCAAGCTGCGCTTAGCCATGGTATATCAGGAGGGCAAGTACGGCGAGGGTGTGCTCGAGGGTGTGAAAAAGGCGATTGAAAAGCACAACCTCAAGATAACCCTCGTGGCGGAGGAGAAGTTCAAGCGCGGCGAGAGCGACTTCCGCACAATACTCACGGCGGTTAAGGCGGCTAAGCCGGATGTTGTTTATCCGGCGACCTTCCTTAACGAGCAGGTGCCTCTTGTTACGCAGGGCAGGCGTGACGTTGGGTTAAACACCATCTACCTCGCTGTAGAGGCCACTGACGACCCGGACTACTACCATGATGTGGGCGAGTGGGGCGACTACTCCATTCAGGAGAGCAGGTTCTCACCCTACACCACGCCACCAACACCTGTGGGCGAGCGCGCAAAGCGCTTCAAGGAGGCCTTCTACAAGAAGTACGGCGACTACCCGAGCATGATGGGTGCCTCAACCTACGAGGGCATATATATCGCAGCAAAGGCTATTGAGCTCGCGGGCAGCCTGGACAAGGCGAAGGTAGTGGAGGCGCTCAACCGGCTGGAGATGGACGAGCTAGTGGAGCCCATGAAGGGCGGGAAGATATCCTTCAAGAACCAGTACCGTGAGAGCAAGTTCGAGCTGTATATGCAGCAGCTGCGCTACGACCCCAAGATAGGCGAGCCACGCCCGGTGATAGTCTGGCCAGAGAACCTGAAGGAAGCCGAGTTTGAGCTTCCGCCATGGTATGAGCCGGGACCGCCCTAAAGCGGCGGCTCCTTTTCTCTTTTTAGGACGGTATTTTTCCCTTCTTATTCCACAAATTAGCAGGAGGTGGAGATGTGAAGATAACCTGGCATGGCCACGCGTGTTTTGAGCTTGCCGGCAGCAGGCGCGTGCTTATCGATCCCTTTATAACAGGCAATCCCCTCGCTAAGGTTAAGCCCGAGGAGCTCTCACCCGAGGTGCTGCTTATAACCCACGGGCATGAGGATCACTTAGGCGATGCGGTGGCTATAGCCAAGCGAGCCAAGCCGAAGATAGCCGTAATTCACGAGATAGCCGTCTTCCTGCAGGAGCAGGGTATAGAGGCGGAGGGGATGAACATCTACGGCAGCGTCGAGCTCGACGGGGTAAGGGTTACCATGGTGCCGGCCTTGCACTCCAGCAGCCATGCTGGGCGCTATATGGGCTCCGCCTGTGGCTTCGTGGTTGAGCTCGATGGGGTTAGGGTTTACCACGCCGGCGACACGGGCATCTTCAGTGACATGAGGCTAATAGGCGAGCTTTTCTCTCCCGACGTGATGCTCGTGCCTATGGGCGACAGGTACACCATGAGCCCGCGAATAGCAGCAAAAGCTGTGGAGCTGGTCTCGCCGAAGGTTGCGATACCCATGCACTACGCCACCTTCCCGATTCTCGCCGATAGTGCGGAGGAGTTTAAGCGCCTGGTTGAGGAGCTCGGCATAGAGGTGGTGGTTCTCGAGCCCGGGGAGAGCTACGAGCTTTAGCGCCGTTACTTTTGGGAGCTATTCCAAAGATTAAGCAGTGGTTTTATGCTTAGGGAAGCGTGTTGCTATGAGCGCCTGAGCGAGGGCAGGGTGCGGTGCAACCTGTGCATCAGGAGATGCACAATCGGCGAGGGCGAGCGCGGCTTCTGCAGGGTTCGCGGGAACCGTGGGGGCAGGCTCTACAACCTCTACTACGGTGAGCTCTCCAGCTTCTCAGTGGACTACGTAGAGAAGACACCGCTCTACCTCTTCTACCCGAACCACCAGTTTTTGAACCTTGGAGGCGTGGGCTGCAACCTGGCGTGCGAGTTCTGCCTCGCATGGAACATCACGCAGGTCGAGCCGGAAGAGGTCAGGACATCGAGGCTGACGCCAGAGCAGATAGTGAGCGCCGCCATCGCCACGAGGTGCAGGGGCATAGTTTACACCCACTCGGAGCCGACGCTCAACCTGGAGTTCTATCTTGAGGTAATGAAGGCAGCGAGGGAGCGCGGGCTGAAGAATGTGCTCGCCACCAACGGCTACGTTACCCTGGAAGCCTTCTCAATGCTGGAGCCCTACCTGGATGCGGTGGCGCTCACTGTGAAGGGCAGCGCGGAGTTCTACTCCCGCAGGTGCGGCTTTACCTACGCGAGGGAGCACCTGCACGCGCTTGCGGAGAGGATTCGCAGGGCGGGCATCCACCTCGAGGTTGTGATGGTCCTCGTGCCGAACGAGAACGACGACGAGGCTAGCGTAGCAGAAGCCGTGGAACTCGCGAAGCGCGGCGACGCGGGCATCACCATTACCCTCGACTTCGGGGCAAAGCTTCTGATACCCTCTAAGAGTATGCCCCGCGTGCTCAGCGTGGCGCTCTCGAGCAAGGAGGAACTCTCCTCGCTGGAGGTGCCCGAGGTGGGGGAGGAGAAGATGGCGCCGCTTAAGCTCCTTCTGGAAAGCGAGGGCTTCGCAGCCGGAAACCTCAGGATGCCCTTCACCTTCGCCGCAACGCTTCTTTACCCCTTAGAGAGCTTCCTGCTCGACCTCAACCTGGATAAGCGCTTTGTGCACGAGCTTCTTGACTACGCGCTGCGCTACAATTTGGAGCTCGCGAGGGCTATGCTAGAGGCGGGGGCGGAGCTTATATTCACCGAAGACCCCAGCGCCTCGAGCAGCGTTATATCCCCCTCCCACTACCGCGAGTTCGCCTACCCCTATGAGAAGAGGCTCATCCGCGAGATTAAGAGCCGTGGAGCCAAGGTGGTGCTGCACATCTGCGGCGACGTCTCTGCCCTGCTTGAGGACATGCTCACCCTGGGCGTGGACGCCATAAGCGTTGACGAGAGCATGGACATGGCTGCGCTCAGGAAGAAGACAGTAGCCTGGGGCAACGTCTCGCCCTCGCTGCTGGTGAACGGCTCCCCGGAGGAGGTGGCGGAGGCGAGCAGGGAAATCGCGGAGCTGCGCAGCGGCGTTGTGCTCAGCTCCGGCTGCGTCGTGCCGGGCAATGCCAAGCCTGAGAACCTCCTTGCGATGGTGGCGGCAGCAAAGGGATAGCACCAACCTCAATTTCATCCTGAAAAGAATTTTTGCGGCTGTTTTTTCAGTTTGTCAATAAAAAAGTAGTTAAATACCTGCAAAGATTATTTAAAAGAAAGGAGAATCTGTCATGCTAAAAACCAGGAAGATACTCACCATTGTTGCGATAGGGGCTGTACTTGTATTTGCATACTACGCCGCCAATGCAACGCCTGTGATAAGCGACCAGAACTACACATACATTGCAGAGCTGGAGTGGTACAACACCTACGACGCAGGTGCAAAAGCAGCGGCGGGGGCAAAGAAGCCCATGATAGTCTACTTCTGGACAATATGGTGCGTCTACTGCGAAAAGTACCACAAGGAGGTGTTCTCCCGGGAAGACATAAGACAGATTCTCGCCCAGGACTTCGTGAGGGTGGCGATAGACATGGACGTGAACAAGGAGGATACGCGACGCTTTAACGTGGCTGCGCCGCCCCATGTAATTTTCATGACCTACAACGGTGAGATAATCACGCGCGTCCCGGGGTACATGCCAGCGGATGAGTTCAAGGAGGTACTGCTCAGCGTCAAGGCTAAAGCCTCTGCTGGAGGAGCCACGAAATGAGCATAGGTGATGCGCTTCTATCGCTTGCCCTGCTCACCGGCGCTGTGGTGGCTGTGCTGCTGGTGCTACCCCATCAAGAGCGGCTGGAAAAACTGAGAAGAGCCGCTCTGGTACTATTCGCTTCATCCCTCACAGCTGACTTTATACTTCTCCTCTACTACTTCGCTGTAAGCGACTTCCGCCTCTTCTACGTCTGGAAATTCAGCAGCAGCGCATACCCCCTCTACTACAAGCTCTCAGGAGCGTTGGCAGGGCAGGAGGGCACGCTCCTCTTCTGGGCAATGCTGATAGCGCTTAGTGCACTCTGGCTTGAGCGGGGAGAGGAGCGGAAGCTCGCCTTCGTGAGGCATACCCAGCTTGTGGTCGTCGTGCTTGGGCTCTACTTCACCTTTCTCACCTTCCTCCAGTCGCCATTCACCACCATCTACGAGGCTTTTCCGGACATACCTCCTGGCTTTCTGCCAGAAGACGGCAACGGCCTAAATCCGCTGCTGCTAGACCCCTGGATGGCCTCCCACCCTTTCACCACCTTCCTGGGCTACGCGGGCACCACGATACCCTTCGCAGGCGCAGTGGTGTACCTCTTCATCACCGCAAGAGCGGGTGGCGTGGAGGGTGCTGCGCAGAGGCTGTGGGTGACAAAGGGTATGCAGTGGCTCCGCTTCGCCTGGCTCTTCTCCACAATCTCAATGGCCTTCGGCGGAATATGGGCGTATAAAACCCTGGGCTGGGGTGGCTTCTGGGCGTGGGATCCGGTGGAGACGGCTATGCTTCTCCCCTGGTTAATGCTCACCGCAGCGGTTCACGTTACCCTGGAGCACCGTCGCGACAAGACGAAATACAACGTCCTCGCCCCTCTACTGGTCGCCTTCTCCTTCTCACTGGTGGTGTACGCCACCGCAGTGACGCGCAGCGGAATCTTTGAGAGCGTACACGCCTTCATCGCAGGCAGCGTGGGGAAGTATATAATGCTCCTGGTGGGCATATCCTTTGCCGTGCCTTTAGCGCTGGGGCTCTGGAAGTACACCCGCATACCGAGGAGAGAGGAGGAGGACGAGATTATAAACAGGACGAATATATTCTACGCAGCCATCCTGGTCTTCCTGATAACCATCTTCATCTCCTTCTACGGCATCACCTTCCCGCCGCTGATGAAGCTGATAACCACCCAGAAGTACGCCATAACAAAGCAGTTCTTCAACCTCTGGCTGTATCCCTTCTTCCTGCTGATGCTGCTCCTCATAGGTCTGGGGCTGCACTACCGTGAGAGCAGAAAGGCCGAAGCTCTGAGAGCTTTCTTCATCTTCACCCTCTTCACCATAGTGGCGGCGTTCATAAAACCCACGGAGGACTACAACATAGTGGACTACACATCCTTCATCTCTGCCTCAAAGCCGCTGCTCTACTCCACCATAGGCGAGATTTCCTCATTGAGCATAATTCCACCCGCCTTCTACATCTTCTACGCTTCCATAGAGAGGTGGCGCCTCTTTGCCTCTGCGTCAACGCGGAGAAAGCTGAGAGAGGCGGGAGTCATAGCGATCCACATTGGCGTCGCCCTCATTGCGATAGGTGTGGTATTCTCCTCCATGTTTACCAGCGAGTTCTCTGTGACTCTGAACAAGAACCGCATAGGTGAGGAGAAGGCTCTCGCTCAGGCGATATTCCACGAGGGCTTCGGCAGGCTTGGCACCTGGGGTGTGCACCAGGGAGAGGTGCTCACCGACTACAGGATAAAGCTCCTGGACTACAGGGAGTACATAGACTACGGCAGCGCCTCGGGGGTTAGCTCGGAGCGGGGAATGAGCATACAGGAGTTCCGTGCTGCAATTGCCAGGGGAGACGCGAGGAGCGAGTACACTGTGCGGGGCACTGTGAGCAGAGTGCTCAGAGGAGAGCATGCCGCATTTATAAAGCTCAGCGACGGGAGCGGTGAACTTTGGGTGGCAGCCGACCCGGGGCTGAGAATTCCCGTGGGTGATGTGGTAGTTGCCAGCGGTATGCCGCTGGGCGGGGTTAAAACTCCGGACAATGTTACTGATGTGGTGCTTCTTGCAAATCAGGTTAGCGACACCCTTGAAAATGCCTTCAAGCGCGTTCAGCTCGCTCGCGTTGCGGTTTACAAGGGCAACGCAAAGCTGGGGGAGGGCGACGTGAAGTTTGAGGTGTACAAGAATGGAGATGCCAGGCGTCCCTTAATAGACCGCAGTCTTGTGAGGGACGTCTTTGTGGTGCTGGACTCGCCCACATATCAGGGGGACCTTTCAATAACAGTCAGGATAAAGCCCCTGATAAATGAAATCTGGCTGGGCGTTGTTTTATTTGTGCTGGGTATAGTTCTGTGCATCTTCTACGAAGCCAGAGGCTCAGAGAAATGAAAGCTAGAAACGCTGCGCTTGTGCTGCTAGGTATAGCCCTGCTCGTCTTTGCCTTCTCTGCCCAGAAGGAGGAGATCCGAAGCGAGACCCAGCCAGAGGGGGCGATAAGGCTCCACCCGCCGAACTTCACCCTCGCCAGTCTCAAGGGCGGCGAGGAGGCGATGAGAGAGGTCATGGCACTCCACCGGGGAAGCACAGCGATTGAGCTGGAGGACGCCCTCGTCGCCGAGTACATAACCCAGGACGGCAGGCTGGTGAAGGTGTGGGTGGGCATAGCACGCGATGAGAACACAGCAAGGGAAATGGTAGAGCAGATGCGCGCGAAGCTCGGAACCTCGGGCATTTTTACGCCGGAGGGCAGCCAGAGCGTGGCTGGCATTGAGGTGTTTAAAGCGAGGGGAATGGGAGAGTGGCACTACTACTACGCCCACAAGAACAGAGTGGTGTGGATCTCGGGCATGCTGAGCGAAGAGGAGCTTGGTGCGCTCGTGGAGAGCTTTTAATGCTTAAACATCCTCAATCGCCCGTCTAACCACCTCGGCGGAGTGCTGGAAGAGGCGCGCCTCCTCTTCGGTAAGCTCAAACTCTGCCCTGCGCACGCCGCTGCGGGATATCTTCGCGAGATGGCCCAGGTATAGCCTGTGCTCCCGAATAAAGGTTGACACCGGCAGGACGCCGCCCTGCTGCACAGCTTCTATAACCCTTGCAATAGCCACCGCGGGCGCAAACCAGGTTGCACCCTTTGTCTCTATCACCCTCGCGGCGCCCTCGCGGACCTCGTCAAACACGCGCATTAACTCCTCCCTGGGGTGGTTACCCCTCAGCCTGAACACCGGAAGCATGCTGTCGCCGTGCTCGCCGAAGATGTAGGCCTCCTCCTCGTAGCCTACCCCAAGCCTCTTCTTCAGCATGGATTTTAAGCGCAGCGTGTCAAGCAGTGTGCCAAGCCCAAACACCCGCTCCTCATCCAGGCCCGACTCCCGCCACGCATAGTAGGTGAGCACATCCACGGGGTTGGAAACCACAAACAGCAGAGCATCCCTGCATTCAGCCACAACCTTCCTCACGACCTCACGAATTATCCCCACATTCCTGTGCCTCAAATCCAGGCGGCTCATCCCGGGCTTTCTCGGCACGCCGGCGGTAATCATAACCACATCAGAACCCCTTATGCCAGCGTAGTCGTCCCCACCCTCCACAACCACATCGCTGTTCATGCCAGAGAGCGAATGGGTGATGTCAAGAGCCTCGCCAGCAGCACGCTCCTTTGCTATATCCAGAAGGTAAATCTCATCAACCAGACCTAAATTTACAAGAGTATAAGCTGCAGTCGACCCAACCCTGCCAGCTCCACCGATAATACTGACCTTCATGAAATTCCTCCTGCAAAAGACTGCCTATTATTGCTTTCTAACCTAAAAAAACATTTTTCACATTACCGGCGATTGTCGATAGCAACATTTATAAATGAGCGAATGGGTTAGTAATAAAAGGTGATTCAAAATGGAAGGACCAAGAGACCCAAAAGTATATCGCGGGCCTGACCTTGAGGCATACCCTCCCAGGCTCTGCGATGTGGTGGGCGTATTTGCAGGCTACAGAGTAAAAACCAAGAGGGATAAGGACGGAGATCTGCTCCTGATAGTCTCGGATGGGGGAAAGAATCACCTTATAAAGGTTTAATTCCAACACCTTTTTTAAGACGTTAGCCAGGGGGATTACCCAGAGGTTTTTTGTAATGGACGCACTGTGGCAGCTGGTAGAGGATGCCTATCCAGGGTTTAGAAGTGATATGGAGAGAATTGAGAATCTGCTTATTGATAGTATCCCTCAGGCTACGCCCACAGAGCTTTACAGCGCCTCGAGGCATCTTATTCTGACCGGCGGAAAGAGAATCCGTCCCGCTCTGGTTCTGCTCTCTTATAAGGCGGCTAATCCCGAAGGTGAGGTTTCTTATGTTGCGCCCATCGCCGTGGGAATTGAGCTTATTCATACGGCTACCATAATCCACGACGACATAATAGACCTGGCCACAATGCGACGGGGTGCGGAGACAGTCAACGCCAGATGGGGCAATGACATTGCAATCCTTGCGGGAGACCTCATATTCTCGCGCGCTTTTGGTTTTATAGGTGTGCATCCTGTGAGAAAGGTAAGCGAGGTGGTGAGCAGGGCGTGTATGCGTCTGGCCGAGGGGGAGGTTCTTGAGACGCTCCACACGGGCAACGCTTCTCTAACAGAGGAGGTTTACCTAGAGATCGTTGAGAGGAAAACCGCCAGCCTCTTCGAGGCTTCTGCAGAATGTGGAGCACTTGCCGCAGAGGGTAGCAAAGAGGAGGTGGCTGCACTTTCGCGTTTCGGATACCTATTGGGAATAGGATTCCAGATGACGGATGACCTTCTTGATGTAATCTCTGGCGAGAAGGTGCTCGGAAAGAAGGTGGGGATGGACATCTCTCTCGGAAAACCAACCTTTGTTATTCTGCATGCGCTCCGCAATGCACCTGATGATAAAAGAAAGGTGCTGGAGAGCATACTTAAAAAGGAGAATAAGACAGAGGACGATGTGAAGAGGGCGCTGGAGATATTTGAGGCTTCTGGCTCAATAGAATACGCCAGCAAAAGAGCCAAACACTTTATCGAGAAGGCAAAGAAGCAACTCAAGCAACTTCGCAGTACCCCCGCGAGGCGCGCCCTTAGGGTGATTGCAGAGTATGCGATAAGAAGAGAGTTTTAGGGGGTCAGCGTGAGCTATATCCTTGAAACCCTGGCATACCTGTGCGCAGGCATAGTGCTTGCGAACCTTTTTCTTGAGCTTGGATTGTCAAACTACCTCGCGAGGGCAATAAAGCCCTTTCTTACCGCTTCTCATTTAAGCGGTGAAGTTGCAGCAAGCGCACTGGCGAGGGTGCTGAGCCCCAGCGCTGGCTACTCCACGCTGGCGGAGTTTCACCGCCGTGGGGAGCTGGATGAGCGGGAGGTGCTTCTAACAACCTTTCTCACGACTTTCCCCTATGAGGTACTCCGAGTGCCCAAGTTCTACCTGCCTGTGGTGGTACCTCTACTTGGCGCTCCACTGGCGATGAAATACATGCTGGTTAAGCTGGGCAGCGGGTTTATCCAGAGCTTTGCCGCCCTTGTCTATGCGAGGATGGTATTACCTGAAAGGGAGATAAACCTCGGGGAACACCTGACTAAGGGGAGCGTGCGCAGGGCGCTGGCGCTGAGCTTAAAGACGCTGCTCCGTGTTGTACCCCTCTTCCTGGGCGCCTACCTTGCGGTGCGCTATCTCCTCGCCTCTGGAATGCTCACAAAGCTTGCTGTTTTAGCCCAGCCGGTGATGGGCCTCTTTTCCCTGCCAGGAGAGGCGGCTATTGTTATAGCCACGCAGCTAGCGAATGTTATCGCAGGCTTCGCGGTGGCGGGGGAGTTTTTGAAGCAGGGCATAATGAGCGAAAGGGAGGCACTTGTTACCCTCGTTTTCGGCCTGGTGCTTTCTCTACCGAGAATATACGCCCAGCATACCCTGCCGGTGGTGGCTTCGCTTTTTTCGCGCGGCATGGCAATGCGGATAATCTTCTTCAAGATAGCCTTCGAGGCTCTTGCGTTGCTGGTAATGCTGATGGTGGTGCTATGAGCGTGCTTAACCGCTTCACCTGGGAGGAGCTTCTTGAGGCTATGGAGAGGGAGGCGAGAAAGCGACACGCACCTGTGTATGAGTTTAAGAAGCACATCACCACGCCCTTCCATTCCCTTGTGGCTGTGCTCCTGAGCTCAAGAACAAAAGACGAAACAACCGCAGCGGTTACGAAGCGCCTCTTTCAGCGCGTCTCCTCACCCGAGGAGCTTCTTGCGCTGAGCGAGGAGGAGCTCGCGGAGCTTATTTACCCTGTAGGCTTCTACCGCGTTAAGGCGAGAAAGCTTCGCGAGCTTGCAAGGGCTCTGATTGAGAGGCACGCCGGCGAGGTGCCCCGCACCTTCAGGGAGCTGGTGAAGCTTCCGGGGATAGGCAGGAAGAGCGCAAACGTTGTGCTTTCGCACATGTTCAATGAGCCGGCTATTGCTGTGGACACGCACGTGCACAGGATAAGCAACCGCCTGGGCATTGTTAGCACCTCCAAGCCGGAGGAGACGGAGCGCGAGCTCCACCGCATTGTTCCGGAGGAGCTCAAGTCGAAGCTTAACCGCGCCTTCGTCGCCTTCGGGCAGGTGGTGTGCAAACCCGTGAGGCCGCTTTGCGATGCCTGCCCCCTCGCCGAAGCCTGCCCGAAGGTGGGAGTGAAAGCCTAGCTTTTGCCACCAATCCGCCAGGTTACCAGCAGGTAGAGGTAGAATGGAACCACCAGCAAAATAAACACCGCAAGCCACGCCTTCATCAGCAGGCTTGCCAGCTCATAATAGGTCTCGCCGAGCAGCATGATAACAATGAACAAACCAATATATGCGGCAAAAACCGCATTAACAACCGATTTTCTTATTTTTATATTCATAGCAATTGTCTACCAGATAGTTGCTTAATTTGTTGGAAAAATAACATATATAGGGTCCTCTCTAACCCGCATATAAACTAAGCACAAACTTCGCTTACATTTTCCTGTTTTCTTCGAAACGTTATCTCCCACCAAAAGTACACTCACATTTACTTTTGAATTAAATTTACGCAAAAAACAAATCGAAAGGTTTATTTAG
>WANW01000075.1 GCA_015521615.1 Candidatus Hydrothermarchaeota archaeon | reverse complement strand
CGTGCTGTTTTCGCTAGAAATGGTGCGGAAATCTCCAATTGTGCAGGCACAGTATACGCAGCCTCCACGCCTCTTCCGATGTTTCGGCATATTAAACCTGTATCAATCTAAACTAAATTTTAATTTTTAAAATCCCTTTTAAATCTCTTTTTAAAAAAACCTATTTATTGTATGAGTAAAAAATGATTACCGGGTGAGAATTATGGGAGCAAAGTATCTTTTAATTTTCGCAATAGCCGCTGCAATGGTGCTAAGCACTGTTAATGCACAGGGATTTAAAGAGCCAGGAGCGCCATGTCTGAGCTGCCACGACACAGTAACGCCCGGCATAGTGAAGCAGTGGGAGGAGAGCAAGCACAGCAAAGTGGGGGTAAAGTGCTACGTGTGCCACCTTGCTAAAGAGGATGACCCTGCAGGCAGGGAGCACATGGGCTACAGGATTACTCCGATAGTATCCCCACGCTACTGCGAGAGCTGTCATCCAAAGCAGGTGGCCGAGTTTTCAAAGAGCAAGCACGCCTGGACGGCATTCATCGGACCGCTGAAGCCCTGGTACAGAGAGATGGTAAAGCAGGGAAAGGACCCGCTGAATGTGGAGACCGCGCTGGAGAACAACCCCAGAGATTTCATAAAGGACAAGCTCACACCACTCTACCCCGACAGCGGTGCATTGAAGCGAGCTGGCCTGCTTGATCTGGAGAGCTATTATCACGAGAACCAGGTGCTGGGCTGCCTGGAGTGCCACGGCACCTATGTTATAGCCAAGGATGGTAAAATCATTGACGGCTGGCCAAACAACGGAATAGGCAGAATAAACCCGGACGGCAGCCTTGGCTCATGCACAGCCTGCCATACCAGACACAGGTTCAGTATAGCAGAGGCGCGCAAACCCGAGACCTGTGGCCAGTGCCATCTCGGTCCCGACCATCCGCAGATAGAGATATACGAGGAGAGCAAGCACGGCAACATCTACGCCAGCAGCGGTGAAGACTGGAACTGGGACGTGCCACCAGGACAGTGGGGCCCTGAAGATATAGCCGCGCCCACCTGTGCAACCTGCCACATGTCCGGCTTTGCTGGTGTGGTTAAGAGCACCCACGATGTAGGTGCAAGGCTCTACTGGGAGCTTCAGCCAAAGAAGTCTGTGCCCCAGTGGGACGATGCCAGTAAGGTGCCTCTTGGCGAACAGAAGCCTGACATAGAGCAGGCCAAGCGCGGCAGGGCGGAGATGAAGAAGGTCTGCAGAGTCTGCCACGCTAGCGACTGGGTAGATGGCTACTTCGAGAGCTTTGACAAGGTGGTAAGCGACTACAATAAGGTCTATGAGTACACCGAGAAGCTTCTTAACACTGCCTACGAGGAGGGACTGATAGACAAGTCCAACCCGATAGACGAGATCCCAGAGATAATGTACTACTACATCTGGCACCACGACGGTCGCAGGTGGAGGATGGGCGCCAGCATGATGGGACCCGACTGGACACACTGGAACGGTGCAGTGGATGCGCTGATGGATAAGCTCAACATGATGGAAGAGTGGCTGGAGATGCAGCGTGAGAAAAAGCAGCTCGAAGAGCGCGTTGCCAAGCTTGAAAAGCAGAAGGGCGTCTGTGGTCCCACAGCGATTGCTGCAATAGCCCTGGTCCCACTGGCAGGCTATGCTGCCCTGAGAAAGAGGAGGAAGCTATAAGCTTCCTATTCTTTTTCCTTTTTGAACATGTTCGCACAAAATTATTTTATTGGCCTCGGGGCTATTTTATCACCATGAAGAAGTGTGA
The DNA here is from genome assembly GCA_015521615.1 of Candidatus Hydrothermarchaeota archaeon. Classification (GTDB taxonomy): domain Archaea; phylum Hydrothermarchaeota; class Hydrothermarchaeia; order Hydrothermarchaeales; family BMS3B; genus Pyrohabitans. The sequence goes on along the minus strand of WANW01000075.1, from coordinate 24,261 downwards.
AAACTGCCAGCGGAGCGAAGAGGAAGTCCCTGTCCTCAAGTACTATCACAAGGGTGATAAGCACTATATCTGTTCACGCTGCCTGCCGATGCTCATCCATGGTTAGGTACCATGATAGCACTTATACTGCGCTTTCTTGCGGCAGCGCTTGTGTATCTTATTATAGCCCTGTTACTGGGTATAGCCCAGATTTTCAACTTTTCTTTTTTTACTCCCGCTCACGTCCACTTAGCCTTTGTGGGCTTTATTTGCAGTGTTATAATCGCCACAATGTACCAGCAGGTACCAACATTAACAGGTGCTGAGCTTTACAGCAGACGGGCAGCAATGACAAGCTTCTGGCTCTTCAACGCTGGCATGGTTATCTTTGCCGTGAGCTATCCGAAGTTTCAGCTTCTCGCATCCCTGGGCGCGCTGCTGTTGCTGGCCGCCTTCTATCTTTTCACCTACAACGTCATAGCGACCATATCCAACAGGAAGGGCGAAAGCTATGTATTCAAGTTTTATGCTGCATCGAGCATTTTTCTGAGCATTGCCTCAACGCTGGGGTTTCTGTTTACAGTCAAACCCTCACTGATGGGGTATCGCCCCGCACATGTTCATCTCGCCCTGGTGGGCGGAGTGGCGCTCATAATCGCTGGTGCAATGTCCTGGATGCTACCCATGGTTGTGGTTAAGGAGATCTACAGCAAGCGCTGGCTCAACTATGTGTTTTATGTTACTGTGGTCGCATCTTTTGGCTTGGCCTTCGGTCTCGTACTTTCCAAAACCCTCGCCCTGCTTTCAGGCATGGCTCTACTGGCCGCTGTCCTGCTCTTCATCTACGATATGATCAAGAGTTACACCGCACCTACAAAGGCACCTTTCAGGGGCACCCCGGTTGAAGCCAGGTTCTTCCTTGCTGCCCTGGCCTACCTTGCGCTTACACTGCTACTTGGCTTAGCTCTGGTGCTGCTTCCCCTGAGCAGAGGCGTTGTTATTGCTCATGCTCATATTGCTGCCCTTGGCTTTGTGGTTCAGACGGTGATTGGCGGGCTATACCATGTGATACCCACACTTGCGTGGACCAGGCTCATAGCCAGAGAGAAAGAACGTGCACCCGCTTCCTTTAAAGAACTTTTTTCTGCCGAGCGCTCACGATGGGTTTTCACAGCCTTTAATATAGGCACCCTCCTCCTCGCCTCTGGATTTGCTTTCGCAATCAAAGGCGTAACCCTTTTGGGTGCGCTTTTTGTTGCCCTTGCATGTGTCGCCTTTTCTGCTGAGATGCTGGGTGTAATAAGGAGGGCTGGCGCTATTTAAACAACTTATATCTCAAATTTCTTATATCATAAACCCCAATAGATGTAGGATATGAGAATTAAAAAACCTGCCACAGAGAATGAACGTGTTCTTGCAACCTTTTTGCTTGTGTTCATAGTATACTTCGGACTGGATTCCCTCGCATCCCTTGTGTTCACCCAGGAAAGTCTTTCTTTTCTGAGGTATCGCCTCACTCTCTCCTTTATTATAGGCATTGTTGCAGGTGCGCTGTTCTACATGTGGGCAAAGCCTGAGGAGGAAGAAAAACCCGGAGAAAAGCCAAAGACGCTGGACAAGAGTTATGCCATACTCGAGCGTGCCCTGAGTGAGGATGAAGCTCTTTTGCTTGAGATAATAAGAGAGAATGAGGGCATAACTCAGGATTCACTGCGCTTTCGTACTGGCTTTTCTAAGTCAAAGGTAAGTGCACTGCTGCTCAACCTGGAGAAGAAGGGGATTATCACCAGGGAGAGGCTGGGAAGAACGTATAAGGTTTTTATTGCAGATTGGATTAAGAAGTAAATTACTCCTCCGATTCCGCCATATATACTCCTGCAACTATCAATGCGGCATTACCCACCATAAACAGCGTTATATCTTCTTTTAAGAAGAAATGTGCAAATATTACAGTGAACACAGGAACCAGGAAGATGAAAAAACTAGCCTTAGAAGCATCCATACTCTTAAGCGCCTCAAACCAGGACAGAAAGCCAATGACCGTTGGAACCACCGCAAGGGTTATGAGGATGCCCCACATATAACTGCTGAGATTTATCAGCATGCCAACCCTCTCCACAATGGGTGCGAAGATTAGCAAAAATATGGAGCCGATAGCAGTGCTCAGGCTGACTATGATAAGTGGCTCTCCGTCTCTCAGGCCGATTTTCGAGAGGATTATGTAGAAGGCGTAGCATACTGCTGAAAGGAGCATCAGGAAGTTTCCATACACATAATCTGTAATTTCCGTTAGAGAGGACAGGTTGCCGTTGGTGGCGATCATTGCCGCTCCGGTTAAGGCGAGGGTCACTCCGCCTGCTTTTCTCACACCAAGACTTTCCCTTAGGAATAGCGCCGCCAGTACTGCCGTAAATACAGGACTTGTTGTCTGCAGAACACTCGACGCAGAGGCCGTGGTGTACTGCATCCCCACGTTCTGAAATACATTCGGCAGAAAAATGCCCATCAGCCCTAAAGCTGAGAGCATCTTCAGGTTTTTCCTCAGGTAGGTGAACACCTCATATGAATTATATCTCGAGTACAGGATTCCCAAGAAGATAATAGAACCTATGAAGAAGCGCAGTGCAGCCAGTGTAACGGGAGGGATCTCCATCAGCCCTGCTTTTACAAGGATAAATGATGAAGCCCAGGCAACTACCGCAGTGAGTATTAAAAGAATTGGCGACATTGTTGAGACCTTCAAATTATAACGCATTTCCCCTTACCTGCCGAATTTCTATATAAATATTACCATCAGTTCCTCCAGCAGACCTCCTTATTGTTTTTGTGAAAAAGGCCATTTCAGTAAAAATATTTTAAATTCTCGGTTCCACTTTTCTATTATCAGAAATGTTGGCAAAAAAAGAGTATTTTTTAAATCGTGGACGATTTTGGACAATTGTGCACCTTTCTGTATAATTTGTTGTTTTATCTCTTTTATGGTTGTCTCGGCAAACTATACTCGCCTCCACGGAAAGTTATATGCCGAGGTGATTGAGATGAAAAGAAGCACAAAAATTGCAATCGCTGGTTTGGTGGCTCTTCTGTTGCTTGCAGGCGCTGGCTATGCCCACTGGGGCTTCCCCGGCGGTGGGTACGCAGCCCCCGGGTGGGGCTATGCCACGCCAATGATGGGCCCCGGAATGATGTGGTATGGAGGCTACCCTGCCTGGGGGTACGGCTATGGCTTCGGAAAGGAACTCAGCGACGAGCAGCGGGCAGAAATACAGGAAAAGATTCAGGAACTTCAGAAGAAGGGGGCCTACCCGTGGGAGATTCGCACAGAGATTTTCAAGCTGTTGCAGAAGTTCGGCGTGATAAGCAATGAAACTGCTCCAGTGCCGGGCTATGGATTCGCCTGGGGTTACGGCTGCCCGATGTGGGGATACGGCTGGTAACCATCCCCTTTACTTTTTATTTAAGGAAAGAGTATTAAGTAGCTAGGAGAAATATTAGTATGGTGACAGGGTAATGAAGAAGTACCTCGGCTACATAGCCTTTGCAATCCTTGGATTCCTGTTACTTCTGACAATTTTATATGAGACCGGCTCCCCGTGGGGAGTATGCCAGGCATGGGGTAGCATAATAGCCCCTAGTGGTATGGCAGAGATGCACCGCAGGCACATGTTTGGCTACGGATTCACAGGATTTGGACTCCTTTTCTGGGTGCTCGTCCTTGCATTTATATACCTGCTGCTCGCGGGCGACAGAAGGGAGGAGGAGAGTGCCATAGATATACTGAACAAGCGCCTTGCCAGAGGGGAAATCACAAAGGAAGAGTATATGGAGATGAAGAGGGAGATTCTGGGCAAGGATTAGGGCTCAAGTATGCGGACCTCTATGCTCTCATCCTTTTCTGCAATCAGCCTGCGGAAAAGCTCTGGATCTGCGCTGGTCTGGGGGATGTAGTTGTAATGCATGGGTATTGCAACACTTGGTTTTATAGCCAGCGCAGCCTCTACAGCCTCGTGTTCATCCATGGTGTAGTGTCCGCCTATGGGTAGAAGAGCCACGTCCGCCTTTATATCGCTCATCTCTGGTATAAAGTCGGTATCGCCCGCATGGTAGATGCGCACACCATGCATGCTCACCACCACGCCCACGCCCAAGCCACGGGGATGGAAGGGCTTTGCTCTGTTGTATGCATCCACCGCCTCAACCTTAATTCCACCAAACTCGACACTGTCTCCCGCCTTAACTGTGCGCACATCGCCAGAGCAGCGCCTTGCGCAGCCCTGCGTTGTGACTACAACCGTCGAAGCCTTCATTATCTTGCCTGTATTCTCTACTGCGCAGTGGTCCGCGTGCTCATGGGTCATAACAATCACATCCGCGGCTTCGGTATCCTCAGGAAGGACATAGGGGGTCAATGTAGACAGTGCCAGCCTCACCCTTTAGCTTAAAGCTTGCATGCCCGAACCAGGTAATTTCCACCCCTTTAAACTCAGTGGTGTTCATCCTATCACCCCTTAAATAATAACTCCGCTGGCCAGGATAAGTAGTTTTTGACGCCCTGGCTGGTGCTTCAGACACCCGCCTTCGTTATAAAGTCCTCAAGCCTCGACTGCCTTAAGATGGTGCTTCTCTTCAGGTACTCCCTGAGGGGGATTTTCAGCCTCCTGGAGATGCTCTCAAGTGCCTCGCCCAGCGTTGAGAATCGCTCGTAGGGGTTGCGAAACGCCTGCCTGACGTTTTCACGTACCTCCCAGACGCCGACAGGCATTATGTAGCCCTCATATATCTCACGGAAGACCACAACGCCAGCCTGACGCCGCATTTTTGCCAGAGCTTCGAGCACAGCGAAGCGCGCCGCGTAGTAGCCTCCGCCCTCCTGCTCCGCATAGCTGCTCCTGCCGTGATAGCCCTCGTGCTCCACATTAATCGCGGGCTTGTCCAGTGCCAGAGTCCAGAGCGTATTCGGCGCCCAGGCCTCAAACTGTTCATACTCCCACTTCCTCGGCATTAGCAGAATCTCGAAGTGGTTGTCCAGGTATGTGTTGTGGTATACCCGGTACTCATTTATCACAGGATAGTTATGAATCTCCCTCATCAGCGCTTTACCCAGAAGGTCATCCACCGCGGTTATGCTCCAGCGCGTTGGCACAAGGCGGCGGCGCTCCTCATAGCCCAACGCACCTGAAGAGAGAACCCTGGTCAGGTAGTACACATCATAACCCTCGCGGTAAAGTGTGGTTGCAGCGAAGCCTGCACTCACCTCATCGCCGGTTAAAGCGTCCACTTTCTTTGGGATTTTCGGGTTCTCGGCCAGTGTCAGCTTTTTGAGGGGAGCCGTTGGTCCCAGGGGCTGGGTTAATGGGGAGAAGCTTATTCCATAGCTGGGCCTGCGCTCAAACTGCACCTCCGTGTCGGGGGCATTTACTGAGAGAGCCACTTCCTGCGCCTGCTCCACTATGCGCGAGTGCTCAGTTACGTGGTGCCTAACCTTTGAGCGCACCAGCAGGGAACGCATCCTTATAATCTCGTCAAAGTCCAAGCCATACCATCTCGACGGGTCATCATATAGCTCAGGGTTCTCCTCGCTTACAGATGTGAGCGGGCCCACAAAGACGTTGGGGTAACCCTTCCAGCCCACGAAGATGCTGGGCGAGGGTCCAAAGAGGTTTTCCTTCAGCTTCCTCTCTATGGGGCTCCTTATCTTAATTCTTGCAAGAAGTGGGCAGGAAGGGCGACCGCAGAGAAGTCTGCCCCCCTTGCAGGCCAGGCACAGCTCCCGTGACATAGGACGAAGCTTGAGTATCGCCCTGACTATCTCACAGCTGGGCTTCTTCTCAGCCGGGGGCATGGTATTATATCTACACTGCGGTTAAAGAAGCTAACTCATGCTTCGAAGCTTTTTCAGAGACTCTATGCTACCGGACTTTCTGTAGTACTCCTTCGCCTTTTCAGGCATGCCCTTTTTAACGTACACATCGCCGAGAAGGTTGTAAACCACCTCATTGCCATATACGCCCAGGCTTAAAGCATAATCCAGCATTTCCTCAGCCCTGCGCAGGTTTCCCTGTCTGAGTGCCTGCTCCGCCTGTACGCAGTAGCTCATCTTCTTAGCGTACTTTTTCTTCAGCTCTTCAAGCTCCTCCCGCGAGGCATGCTTCTTCAAAAGCTGCGTTACCTCTTCAGCACTGAGCTTTTCGGCGTCGATTCCGTACTTCTTCAGAAGCTCCTTCTCCTGCTTGGGAGTCATAACAAAAGCGTGGCATGAGGAGAATATAAGGGTTACGCCAGGGTTAAGGTTATACCACAGAAAGACTAACTTTTTTGCAGGAGGCGAAGGGAATGACGGAGCTTCTGTACCTCAAGGATAGTTATCTCCGCAACTTTGAGGCAAGGGTGCTTAAGGCTGAGGAGGGCAGAGTGGTACTTTCGGCTACAGCGTTTTACCCGGAGGGTGGAGGGCAGCCAACAGATACTGGTACCCTTATCTATGAGGGTACACACTACCCTGTGGTTAAGGTGAGGCGCAAGGGTGGTGAAGTGGTGCACTACTGCGAGGGAGCAGAGCTTGAAAAAGGGAACATGGTGAGAGGTGAGATCGACTGGCAGAGACGCTATACCTTCATGCGCTACCACACGGCGCTGCACATCCTAGCGAAGGTACTCTTCGACGAATTCGAAGCAGTTGTAACCGGCAATCAGATTGGTCTGGAGAAGTCGCGCATGGACTTCGATGCGGCAAAGTTTGACCGCTCGCTTTTGCCTGAAATAGAAGCAAAAACAAACAAAGTTATTGCCAGGGGGCTCGGGGTAAAGATATACACCCTGCCCAGAGAGGAGGCCTTCACCAGGGTTGACCCAAGGAAGACGCGAATAGACTTAATACCAAAAAGCATCCGCGATATTCGCCTGGTGGAAATCGAAGGCTTTGACATAGATGCCTGTGGAGGCACGCACGTGGCGAATACCAGAGAAATTGGTGGTATAAAGATAAACAGCTTTAAAAGCAAGGGGAAGAGAAACAAACGTATAGAGGTGGTGCTTATATAGCTGCAGATGAAAACTCAATTTCATGAGGAATCAATATGCGTAAAGAGGAGCTAGCATTTTTTTATGTATTATCTTTATGGGTTCTGGCAGTGCTTTTCTCATGCCTGGTTCTCGGTCCACTCTCCGGTACCCAGACCTCGCCATTTCATGCCAGAATGGTGGAGCTTTTCAGCATACAGGGTTTTGTAGCTTATGATGAACTTTCATATGAAGGTAGGCCCTTTGTATACTACCCCCTGGGCTATTTTTTAGCAGGGATTGTAACAAAAATCATACCTGCAGAAGTCTTCTTTAATCTTTTTCCTGCTCTAAACTTTTCCGCATTTCTTTTGCTTATCTACAGTATTCACAGAAAATTTTCAAATTATTACTCAGCGATGACGATAATACTGCTTTTTGTTACCTTTGCCTACGGCTCCTTTGCTAGGTTCTTTATTCACCAGCTTGCATATGTTTTAGCTTTACTTAGCATTTATCTGGCGCTTAATAGCAGGTATTTCTCAGCAGGTATTGTAGCAGGACTAACATTCCTCACACATGCCGAAAGCTTCCTTTTTCTAACCATTTTCTTTGTGGTGTTAGGTATTAAAGAAAAGAGGGCCATTATGGTTATTATAATTGGAGCAATTTTAGCTTCACCTTACTACCTCTATATTCTCCATAAGTTTAACTGGTATCTACCTTTTCTTGACCCAGAGTACAGATGGATAGTAGGTAGATACTGGACAGATGTTAAACCTGGCTTAGAGAATATAATAAAGCTTAAATATTTTGTTTTTCTTGGGTTTGCTGGTGCCATCGCTTTTTTCAGAGAAAGATTTTTCCCACTTCTCGTTTTTTTGGGCTCTATCTATGTTTTCATGGGTTCACGATTTATTAACCCCCTCGGCCTGATTTTCTTTTCAATACCTGCTGCTGCTTTTTTGTCTGATATTAAAATGAGAAAGGAGCTTTATCTGGCTGTTATCCTTTATAGTGTCCTATATCTGGGATATGCGGTCTCTGATCCGCTCCAGGCAAGCACTGACAGTGAACTACTGGCAACATTAAACTGGATAGAAAAAAATACACCCGAAAATACCACTGTGGTCGCCTCTCTGTATGAGGGACATTTCATAACCTACTACGCCAAAAGAAAAAATTTTGCAGATGGACTTTTTGAGTTTGCTGATTTAAAAAAAGCAAAACTTAGCCTTCTCGCATTTAATGGCGATAAAACTGCAATGCAAGAAATTTTAATGATGGTTGAGGAGCCAAGAGTATTTCTTGTTAGAAAAGATAGCGAAATTTACATTTTTCTAAAGGAAAGATTAAAAATAATTTATGATGGTGGTATATATGCGGTACTTGAATGATATAAGGAAGATTTTTATATTTCTTTTTATTATCCATCTCCTCTTTTTGAGAGGAGGTTTATTTAGCAATGATGAGGGAGCTCATTATTTATTAACAAGATCTGTATCTGAAAATTTCCCTGATTTTCTGGACCTGTCAGATTATATAAAAAATCCTATTTATTCGGGTCCATACTATTCCTTTTTTCAGTATAAAGGGGAAATTCATGCTGGTGTTCATGCAGGTTTGCCCATTCTGGCTTCACCATTTTACTATCTGTTTGGAAGGATAGGAATAAAGTTCTTCAATATCATCGCAAATCTTCTAACGTCCTATGTCATATTTCTCGTGGCTTCCAGACTTTATGGAAGGAGTTATGGCATTCTGGCAGGAGTTCTCTATATTTTTATAACTCCATCACTTTTTTATTCTACGAGCATATGGCATCACACCGCCACAGCTCTCTTCTTCACCCTCTCCATTTATCAATTTTTGAAATTTGAAAATAAAAGAAAAGACATAATACTTCTTTCCTTGTTCAGTGCTCTGACGGTGCTCTGCTCCTACTACATGATAGTTCCTCTGAGCATATTTTACATCTACACTATGCTGAAACTCCCTGTAAGGCTGAAATTAATCTCAGTTTTCAGCTTCTTTATATTTTTATTGCCTGCATTTGCCTTTAATTATGCCAATTTCGGATATCCTTTCCTGGGCGAATACAGGATACCGAAGGTAGTTTATGCAGTGACCGGAGCTGAGGGCGGTGAAGACAGCATAATTAATGAGATTGGGAGACTCCTCTCGAATATTGTAGCTCTGCTTATCACCATAGACATCTCCGGCAACAATTATTCATACGCTCAAAAGGCACTTTTTCAGTCTTCCCCTGTACTCGTATTAGCTTTTCTCCATATTTTCAGAAGAAATTTGAGATTTTTAGTTGTTTTATCTTCTAATCTACTGTTAATTTTGATGATAGCTTATTCTGATGGGGACTTTGGAGGATGGGAGTTAAGCATGCGCTATATATTCCCAGTTTTTCCTTTTTTGATCGTATCTTTGGTAGGATTCCTTGCTAAACTGAAAATAAGTTTTAATGCCTGGCAATTGACAGTTGTAGGCCTGTTTATAGCAATATTGTTGCTTATTTTCCCTATAGGCATACATACTGGTGCCTATATTATCATGAAGATTCTTGCTACATTTTTGAGCATGGTTGCGCTGATTAATTACTTTTTATTAAAAAATATTAATGAAAAAATATTGAAATATTTTATTTTTATGTTAATTTTGTTTTCAGCTTTTATAAATATCAACGATGCTGCATATGGATCAAATTATCGTTCCACTCATGCCCTTATCGAAAAATCTCTTTCCGATACGTATGAAACAATACTATTTCCAGCCAACGGACCCTTTGGAGGGCTATTTTTAGCAGATAAAAAAGTGATAAAATACCATCCAGAAGATATAGTGGCTCCAAAAGGTAAGCTGACCATAGTAGTTGAAAAATCCTCAACCGAAAAATTTCAAGAATGTAAAATAGAAACCTCCAGAAAATTTGACAGTTTATATAGATATATTATAAGGGAAAAAGACCTAAAGAAAATTCTGTACGAACTGAATAGATATATAATACTCAATTTAAATTGTAAGTAGCATTTAAAGTTTCACGATTTCCTCACTCACTTCTTTATGTGTAACATTTACTGTAAGATTCACACTTCCATTCGCTGTTTTTGCAATAGTTCTTGTCATTTCCCTATAAACAGGAATAATTATAATTGCTGCGATTATAATACCACCTACAAGAAGTATGTACTCCATCGCACCCTGTCCTTTGCTATCTCTCATAAAATTGCAAAAATTATTAATAAGAATAGCCAATACTTCCAACACAACCACCCATATTTAAAAAATAATAGAAAAGAAGAAAAGAAAAATCTTCACAGCTTGGCGAGTTCTTCTGAGACAGACTTATTTACTTCCTTGCCTGCAAGCTTAACAGTCTCGTTAGTCTGTGTTCCAGCTGTCTGGGCAATCTGCTTATATATAGCAAAGATTACCACCGCAGCGACTATAATGCCGCCCGCCAGCAGGATATATTCAATCGCACCCTGAGCTTTTTCCTCTTTTAAAAATTTCTTAAACATGTATCGGCACCTCCTTGGGAACGGGATTTAAAGAAAATTATAGTTCTGCGCCTATATATAACTCTCGGTTACGTGAGTGTATATCCCGGGTTTACGCAGGTGCACAGCTAGAAGGCGGCAAGCATCTTTGGCATAAAGCTCTTTACTCCAAGAAAAACAATATAGGCCACTACACCCATCGGTAGCGCAAATTTAAATCCCTTTTTAAAATCTCCGTACATAACAACTCCCATCATAATCCCGCCACTTACTGCCTGAGCGAAGACATAGAACGACAGAGCAGTGATGATAGAATTTATCTCTTTTAGCGGAAACTGTTCTGCTCCGCTAGTGCCCGCCATCGCCTGAGACATAATTGCCGGCAGCGCACCCACGACACCCATAACAAAGGGACCTGCCATTAAGCTCGCCATCGCGAGAAAGGAAACCTGCTGCGAAGTTAGAGATTTTCGCTCGCGCTGTATCATGCGCACCGCCCTGATATCCTCGCTCACCTCTTCAAGCACATCACTTATCGGTCCGCCACTCTCTATTCCCTCAAGGAGCAGGCGCATCGCACGCTCTATCTGCTTTGAACCAGTACGCTTGGAAAAGGCGAGGAGCGCATCCTTAAGTGGTCTCCCCCTGCGCATCTCGAGGGTTATCTGGGCAAACTCATCACTCAGCGCTCCATACTCTGCTTCGGCTATTTCCTGGATAACTGCCTCAAGCACCATTCCAGTGCGTATGCTCACTGCCATATGGTGAAGCGCATCCGGAAGCATCTCCTCTATCTCTGCCCTGCGCTTATCTGCCTGCATCCGTGGTATGGCAACCATCAAAGCCTCTGTGAATAAGAATGCTCCTATTCCAGCAAAGATATTCATAACCAATGAGATTATCACAAAAAGGACAACACCCAGAGCAAAGAATATCCCCATCCACTCTCTCGCTGAAAAGGAGATATTTGCATTTGCAAGCATTATCTCCATGGAGATGAGAAACCGTCTTGGCACCAGAAACTGTGGAATACGAAGCTTCCCCAGAATGCTTCTAAGCCTGCTAATCCTGGCCTCTTTCTTTTCCGCCATTTTCACACCTTTGGTTCAAAGCGTTTGACCATGAAGGACATGTATATCCCAACACCAAAGAAGGTCAGGTAGAGTATCCACATAATATTCGCCGGGATGGGCAGACCCTTCATTGCTATACCCATTGCTATAACCAGTGTAGTTATGAGCACCGGCGCAACCACGATAGCAAACATATACATAAGAGAGAAGGTGTTCAGAATCTGAATGTAGTCCTTGAGCTTCATCCTCATTTCTGTAGCCACTTCTTCAGCAATTATCTTCAGCGTATTTGCGAGATTTCCACCCGTGCGAAGCGTTGATATTATCTGTCGCGAAGCCTTTTTCAGTCCCGGAGAGTCTATGCGAAGATTCATCCTGTCATAGGCCTCCTCAATTGTTGCCCCGCGCTCTATCTCCAGAATGGCACGGCGAAACTCCTCACTGAGAACGCCGTATCCACTCTGAGCAACGCTGCGCATTGTTTCGAGCAACCCTGCACCTGAGGTTAGCTGTGTAGCCATGTGACGCAGCGCAAAGGGAAGTTCCCTTGAAAAGGCATCTGAACGTGCTTTGACCTTGGATTTTGGGTAGATTCTCGCATAGAAGAACACAAAAACTCCAAGGAGAGGGCCAAGAACTATGCCTATTAGGGATCCCATCGCACCAAGCATGGTGGCGAAAAGTATGCTGAAGACCACCGCAGAGGCAATGGCGACGATGACACTCGCCCCTATTGCAAAGGCTATATACTTTGAGGCAGGCATGAGTATATTCGCCTTGTACAGGTCCTCCTGAATATTTGCAAAGAATGAGGAAGGGGCCCTGGTATAGCCTGAAAAAAGCTCAGAAACTATGTTAACAAGCCTCGTGGCAAATGGTTCTTGCAATTCCTCACGTTCAGGCACAATCTGAAAGGTTTCCTCCTCAGAGACCTCATCCTCCAGAGCAACTGCCTCGCGAAGCTTGAGGAGCTTCTCTTCAATAGCGCGTTTTCTCTCAGCCTTTTCCCTTTCCTTCTTCTCCCTTAACTTTTTTGCAGCCTCCTCTTGCTCAGACAGAGCTATAGATACCTCCTGAGCTCTCCTGGCAACGCTTTCCACGCTATTTACTGTGAGTTCCCCTATCCTCTCTATTAGTCTTACAATTGCATTTACCATCTTACTCCCCTATGCTCTTATGAAGCTCAAGCTCCTGGATAAATCCCTCTGGATCTGAATAATATCTGTTGAAAGTCTTTGAAACCTCTCTTATGTCTGTTATATTGTTCTCCACCATCCAAGATAAGACTTTCTCCCTTCTCTTTAGCTCTTCCTCAAGCTCTTTCATGGAAATCCCCCTCAGGCGAGCCATCTTCTGTTTAAGCACACTCGGCTGACCTGTCGCTACAAGGTCATCCTTCTTGGGATCCCACTCATACACGTTGTTGAGGCTCACCCTGCCATGCTCATCACTCACCACCTCTGCAACTTCTGTTATCCTGCGCAGGGTCTTGCCTTCATGATAGATCTTGTTCTGCATGAGTATCAAATCCAGGGCAGGAAGCATTATCTCCGGCACCTCCATGGGCGGGTTTGTCAGCCTTATCAGCGTCTCCCTTGCCGAGTTCGCGTGCACAGTGCCCATACAGCCGTCGTGGCCGGTGTTCATAGCTGTGAAAAGGGTCCTTGCCTCACGCCCGCGCACCTCGCCCACAATGATGCGGTCGGGACGCATTCGTAAAGTGTTCTTTACCAGATCATCCATTGTAACCTCACCCTCTCCCTCTACGTTGGGCGGGCGTGTCTCAAGGCGTACCACATGCTCCACTGGCAGGGTGAGTTCTGCAGTATCTTCTATGGTTATAACGCGCTCTGTCTCGGGTATAAAGGAGCACAGCACATTGAGCGTGGTGGTCTTCCCAGAGCCCGCACCACCTGCAGCGAGCACATTGCCAGGCTTTATGCCCAGGCCTTCGACCACAAGCCACAGGTATGCCGCAACCTCTATGTTCAATGTGCGGAACTCGATGAGGTTTACCACCGTCAGAGGCTGGGAGCGGAACTTCCTTATTGTGATTGTAGGCCCATCCAGAGAGATGGGCGGTATTGTGGCGTTTACGCGGGAGCCGTCGCTCAAACGGGCATCGAGCAACGGCGAGGACTTGTCTATCCTCCTTCCAACAGAGGCTGCAATCTTCTCAATAATCCTTATTATCTCCTCATCAGTATCAAAGATCAAGTTTGTCCTGCAGTTCCCGTAGTCACGGTGGGTAACATACACCGGCTTCTTTGTGCCTATAACCATAATCTCCTCAAGCTGGTCGTCATTGAGCAGAAACTCAAGCAGGCTGTAGCCAACCATGTTGTTGACCACAAGCTTGGCTATATCCTTGCGCTTTGCAAGGCGCACCTCCGGGAAATAGCGCTCTATAACCTCAAGCACGCGTTGCATGAACACGCGCTTTCTCTCCTCTCTATCTGGTATACTCTCAGGGTCTATGTCTATCTCCTTTACAGCGCGGTTCTCTATATCCTCAAGAAGCTGCTTTTCTCTGGAGCTGAGCTTTGGCAGCGGCACAAGGTAGCGGGGGTTCTTCTCATTCTCCACTCTCACTATCCTGCGGTGGGCATTTTCGTCGAGAACAATCTCCTTTGCTTCCTCCTCCTCACCACCCACAAGCAGCAGGTAGGTGCGCTTCTTCTCCCTTGGCTCCTTCTTCTCTTCCTCCTTCCTTTTCTGTATACCCGCGATTTCCTGGAGAAGCCGCTCCGCATTCACATAGTACTCCCTTATTATCCTCCCAACGTCCTTAATGCTACGGAGGTTATTCTCCACCATGTATTCAAGCACGCGCTTCCTGCGCTCTATTTCTGCATCCACTTCCTTAAGAGACACGCCGCGAAGCTCTGCGATTTTATTCTTGAGCACGCAGGGGACACCGGTGGGCTTAATGGTGTCATCACGCGGATCCCACTCGTAGATTATGTTTATCTTCACCTCTCCGTTTTCAATCCCAACAACCTCGGCAATTTCAGTTATCCTGCGCACCGTCTTGCCCTTGTAGGAGAAGCGGTTCTGCATAAAGATGAAGTCCAGCGAGGGAATCATTATCTTTGGCACATTCATTGGCGCAGAGGTGAGTCTTGTTATCGTCTCGCGAGCGGTGTTCGCATGGAGAGTGCCCAGACAACCATTCTGCCCGGTGTTCATTGCAGCAAGAAGAGTCCTCGCCTCAGCACCGCGCACCTCGCCCACAATGATGCGGTCGGGACGCATTCGTAAAGTGTTCTTTAGCAGCATTTCCATGTTTATCTCGCCCCTACCCTCCACGTTGGGCGGGCGCGTCTCAAGGCGAATCCAGTGCTCTATTGGCAGCTGAAGTTCAGCGGTATCCTCTATAGAAATAACTCTATCCGTGGGTGGGATAAAGCTGCCCAGGCAATTTAGCGTGGTGGTTTTGCCGCTGCCCGTACCCCCGCTGACCAGGAAGTTGGCTGGCTTGACACCGTAGCCTTCTGCAACCAGCCAGAGAAAAGCAGCGAGGTCGGTGGTCATGGTTCCAAATTTTATTATATCCACGATGGTGAGCGGGTCCTTCCTGAACTTTCTTATTGTGAGAGAGGGTCCGTCAAGAGAAACAGGCGGTATCGTGGCGTTTACGCGGGAACCATCTGGAAGACGGGCATCGAGAAGTGGAGAGGTCAAATCCACCCGTCTGCCTATGCTTCTTGCGATACGGTTGATTATCTTCTCTATTTCCGCATCGGTCTCAAAAACTATATTGGTCTTGCACATCCCGTGCTTGCGATGATAGACGTAGACGTGCTTCTTTGTCCCGACAACCATCACCTCTTCCAGGGAGTCGTCGTTTAGCAGCGGCTCAAGCAGACCATAACCTATCATGTTCTGTACTATGAGCTCGGCGAAGGCGCTCTGCTTGTGCTTTGGTATCTCCGGATATCTGAGGTCTATTAGGGCTATAACCTCTTTGAGAAAAGCCTCCCTCTTCTTCTCCCTGTCCAGAAAACTCTCAGGGTCAATGGTTATTTCTGCAACAGCGCGCCGCTCAATCTCCTTCAGTATCTTCTTGTCTTCCTCATCGAGCTCTGGCAGAAAAACAACATAAATCGGGAGCTTTTCGCCCGGTTTGAGCACTATGCGGTGGTCCTTCGCCTCCTCGAGCAATTCGCCAACAATCTCTTCACCCAGGCGACGAATTTTATCAAAGCTCTCCAGGTAGCTTCCTGCCTCTTCTCTGGCAGCACCAAGCAACCCGCCAATCACGTGCTTATCCTTTACTCTGCTCTGTGCGCTTAAATCTAGCCTCTTTTTTGGTGTCTCCTCCCCCAGAATACCTGCTATGTCCCTGCCTTTTTTCTTTCTCTTCTTCTCAAAGTCAAAGAAGTCATAAGGCATGATATCCGCCTTAAAATAGTCTCTCACATCCGGGGTTATTTATAACTTATCCCGGCGAAGATAACGACTCCAATAATAAAGCCAAAAATATATAAGCAATGCTGGAAGAATTCTCAGTGGTGATCTCACTTGGGACTGCCCACCCTGAATAGCGCGAAGCTGGCGAACAAGCGTGTTTTGATGCGTATTGACATAAACTCACCAATTGAACCAAGTACCGGCACCATACTCGATGACACTCGCATAAGGAGCCACATAGCTACAATAGAGGAGCTCTCAGAATCGAAGCTTGTGCTGCTCGCCCACCAGAGCAGACCCGGCCTGGAGGACTTTACAACACTGGAGGCGCACTCACGGCGCCTAGCGGAACTGCTCGGCATGGAGGTGCGCTATGTTGACGACGTATTTGGCAGGGCAGCAAGGGAGGAGATCTTCCGCCTGCGCAGTGGCGAGGTGCTGATGCTTGAGAATGTGCGCTTCTGCAGCGAGGAGGTTGTTGAAGAGGTTAAATCGAAGCCGCCCAGTGTGCAGGCCACAACAAACATGGTGAGGAAGCTCTCCTCCTACGTCGAAGCGTATGTCAATGACGCCTTCGCTGTGGCGCATCGCTCCCAGCCAAGCGTCGTGGCCTTCCCGATGGTTCTGCCGAGCTATGCGGGTAAGCTCCTTGAGAGGGAGGTTGAAAATCTTACAAAGGTGCTGAAGAGCAGGGCAAGGCCCAAGGTATTTAGCTTTGGCGGCGCCAAGGCCAAAGATTCGCTTAAGGTAATGGAGAAGCTTCTGAGCAGGGGTATTGCCGACGTGGTGCTCACCTCAGGCATGGTGGCAAATGTGTTCCTTCTGGCGCAGGGCAAAGACATAGGTGAGGTAAATCTTCGCGCAATGAAGGAGAAGGGTTTTGACTCACTTGTGGAGCGTGCGAAGAAGCTCCTGGAGAAGTATGGAGATAAGATTCAGGTTCCAACAGACCTGGCCTTCAAGAGAGACGGCTCCCGTGCTGAGGCGAGTGTTGATGAGCTTCCGAATCTTATGATTATGGATATCGGCATTGACACCATTGCGAGGTACTCGAATATAATAGAAAATGCCGCAATAGTCGCTGCCAACGGGCCTGCAGGCGTCTTTGAAATAAAGGAGTTCGCTCTGGGTAGCCAGGAGCTTCTCAGGGCGATGTCAAGGTGCAGGGGATTCACAGTAATAGGTGGTGGACACCTCGCCGCTATAGCGGCAAGGCAGGGGCTGAGGGAGAAGATATCCTTTATAAGCACCGGAGGAAAGGCAATGCTCCTCTTCCTAGCCGGAGAAAAGCTCCCGGGCATAGAGGTGCTGAGGGAAGCGAGGGGCCATGACTAGAGTAATAGTCGTCGCCTCGGGTAAGGGTGGAGTGGGCAAAACCACAATAGCCGCGAACCTCGCTGTAGCACTGAGCATGTTCGGGAAGCGCGTGGCTGTGCTGGACGCAGACGTGGTTATGGCAAACCTGGAGATTATTCTTGGACTTAAAAACCCACCGGTGGCGCTCATAGACGTGCTGAAGGGCAGACTGGAAATCAGCGACGTGATGTATGAGGGGCCCGAGGGAGTAAAGATAATCCCTGCCGGAATAACCCTTGACGGCTTCAACGAGGAGAACATGGAGATGCTCAAGGCAGCACTGAGGGAGATACCCCGCGATATTGAGATACTGGTTATAGATGCCCCCGCTGGTAGAGACGCCGCCATGGTCATGGACGAGGGGCAGGAGGTTATAATAGTTACCACGCCCCAGGTCTCGAGCGTCTCCGACGCGCTGAAGATGAAGCTTCTCGCCGAGCGTATGGGAGCTGTTACAATAGGGGCAATAATGAACATGGTCGAGGGCAAAGCGAGGGAGCTTAGCGTGCAGGAGGTAGAGAACACCCTTGACACAAACGTAATAGCAATCCTGCCGGAGGATGAGGTGGTGAAGGAGGCCCTCGCCTATGAGGAGCCCTTTGTGCTCCGCTATCCCTACTCAGAACCCACAAAGGAAATGATGAAACTCGCTGCTCAGCTGATAGGCAGAAACTATTCACCCCCCCCTGCCTCATTGCTGGAGAGGATAATAAACTTCCTGAGAAGGCGTTAACCCCTCTCCTTTATCTTCTGCAGCCTGCTTTTTAATTTGTCAAGCTCTTCCTGCGACAGCTCCACACCTCCCCTGATCTCCCTGATATCCTCACGGAGGTATTTTATCCTGAATAGGAGCAATACATTGAATATTATGCTTATAAAGAGGAGAATATAAATTGTAAGATAGATGGGCATCAGGCACCTCCGAAAAGGCCCTTTATCAAACGCTTCATAAAGCTTCCCTTCTTCGGGGTTGGAGGCACATACTTCTCCCCAATTAAATCTGCTGCCAGCTTTTTTATCGCAATAGAGGCAGGAGAATCAGGCCTCCGGAGTATTACCGGCGCGCCGTAGGCGGTACTCCTTCTCACCTCCGGGTCTTCAGGAATTGCAGCAAGTACCCGTGTCTCAAGGATTACCTCTACCTCCTGCATTGTAAGGTCACTCTTATCAAAGCCCACGCGGTTGAGCACCGCCCCGAGTATGTTGCATCCAAGCTTCTTTGCAACTATCCTCGTTTTAAGCGCATCGCTCATCGATGATATCTCTGGATTGGCAACAAGAAGAAGCTGCTCTCCTGCGGCAAGAGCAGCGACCACAGGTTTGCCGAGCCCCGCCGGGGCATCTATAAGAAGTATTTCAGTCTCACCCAGCAGACGGGTGAGCACAGCCTCAAGCCTCTCAGGGTCTGCCCTGCGCAGGCCGTCGAGGCTTATTCCTGCGGGTACCACTTTAACCCCGGCCGGTCCCTCATAGATAGCCTGAAGCACGTCTGCTTCACCGGCAAGCACGTCGTGTAGAGTTACATTCATCCCCTCCATACCAAGATGCAGCTCCAGGTTTGCCATTTCTATGTCGGCGTCGAGTATTGTGACATTCCTCCCAAACTGTGCAAGTGCTATGCCGAGGTTGCTCGCCAGCATAGTCTTTCCTACGCCGCCTTTCCCTGAAGCTATTGTTATAGAAACTCCCATATGGGCATCAACCTTCTTAAATACTCTTTATTATTGTACACATTTAAAAGTTTCCCAAAAATTAGTGGAGCACTTCTCTCAGGAGTTCTGGAATCTCCTGAGGAAGCCTGGCAACTCTGGCACCACTCCTCTCAAGGGCTCTTATTTTACCTTCAGCTGTACCTCTGCCACGGGAGATTATGGCTCCGGCATGCCCCATGCGCTTCCCCGGTGGAGCGGTTAGCCCTGCAACATAGCCTACAACCGGCTTACTCATCCCTTCGATGAACTCCGCCGCACGTTCCTCGGCGTCGCCACCTATTTCACCTATAAGCACTACAGCGCTGGTCTCCCTGTCGTTTTCAAACATCTCCAGCACCTCCACGAAGCTGGTGCCCACCACTGGATCACCACCTATACCCACGAGGGTGCTCTCACCAAATCCTGCCTCGGTTATGGCAAGGGCAATTTCGTAAGCTAAGGTACCGCTGCGGGAAACCACGCCCACCCTGCCTTGAGAAAACACCTGCGCAGGCATTATGCCAAGCTTGCTCTTGCCAGGAGAAATTATTCCCGCGGTATTCGGTCCCACAACGCGGCAGTCGTGGCGCTCTGCAAAGGCTTTTATCTTCATCGAGTCGTGCACAGGTATGCCCTCTGTAATTATCACCACAAGCTCCAGGTTTTCAATCGCCTCAAGCGCTGCATCCAGAGCAAAGGGCGCCGGAACAAAGATTATTGAAGCGTTGGCATCATGCTCGCGGAGCGCCTCTTTTACAGAATTGTACACAGGTACACCGTGAACCACCTCTCCCCCTTTACCGGGGGTTACTCCCGCAACTATTCGGGTGCCGTATTCCAGCATGAGTTTTGTGTGAAAGCTCCCCTGCGAACCCGTAATCCCCTGCACTATTGCACGGGTGTTTTCATCAATTAGTATGCTCACTCTGTCGCCTCCCTGCTCTTCTCAATCGCCAGCTTTGCCGCTTTGAGCATATCCCTCTCAACCTCTATCCCCGCCTCGCGAAGCAGCGCTATGCCTTCCTCCTCCCTTGTTCCACGGAATCGTACCACAAGCGGCAGGTTGATGCCCTCCCTTGCAGCAAGAATGCCCCTCGCAATCTCATCACAGCGCGTTATCCCGCCCAAAATGTTTATGAAAACAACCTTAACGCGAGGATGAGATGCAACCCTCAGCAAAGCCTCCCGCATAACCTCCCTGCCTGCCCCACCTCCTATGTCAAGGAAGTTTGCAGGCTCACCACCCAGATGCTTCAGCGTATCCATGGTCGCCATCGCAAGGCCGGCACCATTCACCACACAGCCTATGCTCCCATCGAGCTCCACATAGGGCAGGCCCTTGCTTTTAACCCCGAAATCCTGCCTGAAGAGCGCATCCTCATCTATAACAACCTTTGCATCTGCCGCAAACACGCCCTCGTCAGCTATAACCAGGGGGTTTATCTCTGCCAGCTGTGCATCCTTCTCAGAAAACAATCTGTACAGCTTAAGCAGCACCTCACTTATCCTCTTAAAGCTCTCCCGCTCTATTCCAAGCTCTGAAGCGAGTTCACGGGCCATGTATGGATAAAAGCCAACAAATGGATCAACGTGACGGGTGAATATCTTCTCCGGCGAGCGCTCGGCTATGGTTTCTATGTCCACGCCTCCCTCGCCACTTACCATAAACACAGGTTTGCCCTCCGCTCTGTCAATGGTTATCCCCGCATATATCTCCCTGCGAATATTCAGCTTCTGCTCCACCAGCACCTTTTCAACCTTGAAGCCCTTGAGCTTCATGGAGAGCAGCTCTTTAGCTACACTCTCAGCCTCCTCAGGCGATGATGCAAACTTTACCCCGCCCGCCTTGCCTCTTCCGCCAGCAAGCACCTGAGCCTTGAGCACAACCTCACCACCAAGCTCAGCTGCTATCCTCCTGGCTTCCTCCGGCGATGATGCAACCTCTCCGCGGGGCACCGGTATACCATAGCGTGCAAAAATTTTCTTTCCCTGGTACTCGTAGAGGTTCATAGTACTGCCTCGCTCATAGTAATCACAAATGAGATATAAAAATATTCTCCGATAGTTTTTATACCTTGAAGTGAAAAGTAAAGAGGGATGAGGAACTCTCGTGGAAGCTGGGAGGCTGCCAGACTCTACTCCGGGCAGCGTGTGGGTGTTTTTGTGGATGTGCAGAACCTCTACTACTCCGCCCGGGCGCTCTACAACTCAAAGGTAAACTTCAAGGAGATTCTCAAAGAGGCGGTGCGGGGGAGGAGCCTTATAAGGGCGATAGCATATGTAATCCGTGCTGGCATAGAGGAGGAGCAGAGCTTCTTCGACGTGCTGCAGAGCATGGGATACGAGGTTAAGGCCAAGGACCTGCAGGTATTTCCTGGCGGGCATAAGAAGGGCGACTGGGACATTGGCATAGCCATGGATGCAATAGAGCTTGCCCCAAAACTGGATGTCGTCGTACTGGTGAGCGGCGATGGCGACTTTACGCCGCTGGTGGAGCACCTGCGCCGCGCCCTCGGCTGCAGGGTAGAGGTTATGGCCTTCGGCAGGAGCTGCTCTTCCAAGCTGATTCAGGCGGCGGATGAGTTTATTGATTTGGACCACTCACCGGAGAGGTTCCTGCTCGGGAAGCCGTGAAAAGCGAGAAACCTTTATATCGCTACGCAAAGAGTATCCCTCATGCGCCTGTGGAACAGCAAAAAGCTCGCTAAGCTTGCCAGAAAGGACTTTGAAAAAGCGTGGGAGGAGACGGCGAAGCTGATTCCCCGGCAGGGGCTGGGCGCCAGCTACGAAGGCGTTGCCAGGGGCAGGCCCCACATACTCTTCGAGACGATTCAGAAGCTGCGCGAAGCCTACCTCAGCCTGGGCTTCGAGGAGGTTGTTAACCCCCTATTCATTGAAGATAAGGAGATCAAGCGCCAGTTCGGGCCTGAGGCTCTTGCTGTGCTCGACCGCTGCTTTTACCTCGCTGGCTTGCCACGTCCTGACGTGGGACTCAGCGAGGAGAAGCTTTCAAAGCTCCGCTCGCTTGGAGTTGAGGTGGAAGATAAGGAGAAGCTGCAGCGCATGCTCCACGCTTACAAGAAGGGCGAGTTTGGGGGGGATGACTTAATATACCACCTTGCAAAGGCACTGAACATAGACGATGCCCTTGCGACGAGAGTTCTTGAGGAGGTTTTTCCGGAGTTTAAGGAACTCAAGCCAGAGGCAACAACGCTCACACTGCGCAGCCACATGACCAGCGGGTGGTTTTTAACCCTCGCTTCGCTTTACGGGAAACGAAAGCTGCCCCTTAAGCTCTTCTCTATTGACAGGTGCTTCCGCAGAGAGCAGCAGGAGGATCGCACGCATTTGAGGAGCCACTTCTCCGCAAGCTGCGTGGTTATGGGTGAGAACGTTAGCATCGACGATGGTAAAGCCGTGGCGAGGGGCCTGCTCTCTCGTTTCGGATTTACGCGCTTTGAGTTCCGCCCAGATGAGAAGCGCTCAAAGTACTATACACCCGGCACGCAGACAGAGGTGTATGCCTACCACCCGAACGTTGGATGGGTGGAAATAGCCACTTTCGGCATCTACTCGCCGGTTGCGCTTTCCCGCTACAAGATAGAGGTTCCCGTGATGAACTTGGGGATGGGTGTGGAGCGCCTTGCCATGGTTCTCTCGGGCAGTGAAGATGTGCGCGAGCTGGTTTATCCCCAGTTCTATGCAGAGTGGCACCTGAGCGATGAAGAGATTGCGGAGATGATCTACATAAAGCGCACGCCTGAGAGCAAAGAAGGGGAAAAACTTGCAAGGGCGATCACCAGAATAGCGCAGGAGAAGGCGACCTCGCCATCGCCATGCGAATTTATCGCCTATGAAGGTGAGCTGCTGGGCAGGTATGTGAGGGTGAAGCTGATTGAGCGGGAGGAAAACACAAAGCTTCTCGGTCCGGCAGCACTGAACAAGGTGGTTGTGGCTGATGGGAATATACTGGGTGTGCCTTCTGATGAGGAGAAGGGTGTGGAGAGAATAACCTACCTAGAGGCAATAGCACTCCTCGCGGCTGCTAAGATTGAAGAGGCAGCAAAAGCCAGAAAGCCTTCCGCAAAGGTGCGTGTGGGGATGGCGAAGAGCCTCGGAGACATAAATCTCACTCTGGATGAGGTCGCAAGGCGGTACCTTACGTCAAAGGAGAAGCGTATCGAGGTTGGCGGACCTGTATTCATGACCATAGAGGCAAACTTCGAGTAAGCTATCATTTTGACTCGTTAAGCTTCTATTAAATATCCTGCGGGCTAGGCCGGGGGGTTCGGCGTCCCCTGTAACCTGAAATCGTCGATATGCAGGGGCCGAAGCTCCGGGGGCGGAGCGCTCGAGCCCGCGTTTCAGCCCGTGGCGCAGCGATGAGGGGTCGTCCCGTAGGACCGGTGGTTCCCCGGCGCGTCTTGGAGGAGACGCGTGAAGGGGATTTGCCCGCTGAACCCCGTCAGGCTCGGAAGAGAGCAGCGGTAGGCGGGACATGCGGTGCTTACGGGGGTGCGGCTCTGAGCCTGTGCCACGGTCAACTGGCGCGGGTGAGGGGCTCCCACCCCGGGGCGTGCCCGCTTTTTTATTTGTATGTCAGTATAACAAGAATATTTCAAGAAACTTAAAGTTAAATTAAAAACAAGGTTTATAAAAAATGGTGTCTATAAAAAATTAATTATATGGCAAGGATACTCATAGTCGACGACAACGAAGAGATTGCACACCTCGTGTCGATTATACTGGGCCGGAATGGATATGATGTGGAAATTGCCCTGGATGGTGACGAGTGCATTGAAAAGCTCAATTCTTTCCGTCCGGACCTTATTTTGATGGACTACTTTATGCCAGGCAAAGACGGGGTTAAGGTTTCAAAGATTATAAAAAGTGATGAAAGGTTTAGAAATATCCCGATAATACTATTTACCATTATGAGTGTTGAAGAGGGTCTCCACGAGGCTGTTGAAGAAGCGGGTGCAGTTGACTATATTCAGAAGCCCTTCGACATAGAGAAGATGCTGGAGAAGGTGAAACGGGCGCTCTCTGCTGCTCCGCTGCCGGCAAATTAAGCGCCGCGAAGGTGAAAGCGGAACATGCTTTTTTACAGCGATAATAATAGTTAACCTCGATATGTTTCTGGACTAAGCATAAGTCGGGGTAGCCAAGCCTGGTATGGCGTCAGCCTGCTAAGCTGATGGGCTTTGCCCGCCGGGGTTCAAATCCCCGCCCCGACGT
>WANW01000074.1 GCA_015521615.1 Candidatus Hydrothermarchaeota archaeon | reverse complement strand
TCTTCTGAGTACAGGAAACTCGCCAGTCTCCCTGTAATGCTTCACCAGCTGCTGAACCCTGCGCCGAGTAATGCCAAACTGCCCCGCAACAAAGGCGGTGCTTAAGCCATAATCCACCACCCGCACCACGATCTTCTCTACATCATCCTGACTCAGCTTCATCAAACGCTCGTGCCTAATACCGCACAAGCGAAATGTTTGGCAGATAACACACTCTTTTATGAATCTGTCAAGACGTTAAGATAGGCAAATTTTAGCATGAAGTGCTCCTTCTGCTCCAACGAGGCCGCAGGCCTAATAACCGAGTTCAGGCTCAATCTGTGCCCCAAGCACATGCGCCGCTTCCAGAAGTTCCTCGAGATAAAGCGCGAGGCAGAGACGGAGCTCATAGAGGATATGCGCGTACTTGAGCGCCTGGTGAAGCTCAACCCCCGCATGGTAACCTGTCCCGGCTGTGGCTCCTCGAGTATAGAGATACACCACTGGGAGAAGCGCGGTAAGAAGAACGTGCCTATCTTCAAGTGCAGGAGCTGCGACTTTATGGGCTAAATGCCCCCTTTCTATTTTTTGTGGAAGATATATAAGGCGCGCCGCAAAATACACTAAGGGGATGTAGCTTGCAGGAGGAAGTGGAGGCGACACGGGCGGAGAAAATCCTCGCCGCAGCCTTTGTGCTTTTCCTGCTGATTGGCGGGGTGCGCGTGCTGGGTGAGCTGAGGGAGGTCCCTGCGAAGCCGGAGCTTCGACATTTCGAGGCGCGCTACGCTGTGCAGGAGCTTGAGCGCAACCTATCAGAGCTCGGTATAGAGGTGCAGAGTCTGGAGCAGGCGTACCGCCGTGCCCAGGAGGAGTACCTCAGGGCGAGGGAGGATTACCTCTTCAAACGCGAGGAGTACCGCACCCGCATTGAGGAGGGCACGTTGGACGAGAGGCTGAGGGCGGAGTACGAGCAGGCGAGGGTTAGCTACGAGGCGGCGCTCAGAAATCGCGACGCTGTCAAAGAGGAGCTCGAAGCGGTAAGGCAGAGCATGGAGGCGCTTAGGTCAGAACTGCTCCAGCGGAGGGAGAAAGTGAGGAGCGATTACAGAGCTGCGATGCGCGTGTATGAGCTCAAGGTTCTCCTGCTCCGCCTTGGTTTTGTGCTGCCTCTCTTTCTCACCTCCCTCTACGTGGCGCAGCTTGCGAGGAGGAGGCGCAGCAGGTACGCGATACATGCCAACTCCTTCATGGCATTCTCCACCCTGCTCCTGGGCTACATGCTCATCGAATACACCTGGCGCTCCTTCCACGTTATAGGCGTCTCCGCCATCGGCGCCCTCGCCACAGGCGTTGCCCTCGCCTACCTCAAGAGGGAGTACCTCAGCAGGGAGCGCATTGCAATGGCGAGGCTCTCCAGGAAGCGCTGCCCGTACTGCAGCTTTCCCTTCGAGAGCGGTGATGCGTACTGCAGAAACTGCGGGCTGCGCCTGCTCGTAGCCTGCGATAATTGCGGTGCGCTTCGCAGCAGGTTCACCAGCTACTGCCAGAGCTGCGGCTCGCCGATGCGGGGTGAGGGAAATGAGGGCGATTAAAGAAGCCATCTCCGCCCACGCCGCAAAGGTCCCCTTTCTTAAAGAAATAGCCGACCGCTGCCTCGCAACAAGGCGCTGGGATGGTAGCGTTGTGTGCATGCTCGTTGACGCTGCAATAACCTCCACCGGGGTCAACTACTTCACCGTGGTTGTGCCCCGCGTCGAGGAGTTCAAACGCAGATTTGCCGAGACCGGTGAGATAGCGAGCTTGCAAGACCTCGCCATCGCAAAGCAGGAGGAGCTTCTCGACATCTGGGGGAACAGGCGGAGCTGGAGGGCAGCGCAGGAAATCGCGTCCCATCTGGCGGAGCTCAAGCAGGAGCACGGCGTAGACGAGGTCGGCGCATTGAGGATCTGGGCAAGGCAGGCAAAGCTTGAAGATTGGCGCAACGATGCTATAGGCAGGATTAAGGGTGTGGGGATAAACACCTTCCAGTACCTGCGCATGATGGGCGGCGTGGACACGACGATGCCTGACAAGATTGTTAAGCGCTTTATCAACCGCCTGCTCGCAGATGCGGGCGAGGAGCAGGTGGATGAGGACCTGGCCTTCATAGCGAGGGTGCACGAGATTGCAGAAGCCACAGGATGGCGTGCAATAGAGCTGTGCTTCTTAGCCTGGCTGGTGCAGTATAAAGATGAGATGGAGAGGTACGCTCAGATTATGAGGAGAATCTGAAGCTACGCCCTTCGCGCCGCAAGCTGGCTCAGCCGCTTAACGCGCGCCACCATGTTTGGATGGGTGCTCAGCGCCTCCATCAGTCTGTCAGCAAAGCTCAGACGCACAGGCTTGCTGCTCAGTGCAATAAGCTCATTGGCGTCTATGCTCCCGTCGAGGTTGGCATCCACTTGCTTGAGTTCGCGAATCTCGTGGTAAGCCCTCGCCGGGTCGTTGGCGAAGAAGGCTCTGTAGCCCTGGAGCTGCCTGAGCGTCTCCCTGTCGGCGCGGGCGCTTCCATAAACGAGCTTGTAGAGGGCGCTCGCCAGCGCGTGCGGCGGATTGCCCAGCTTCACGCTCCCCTCGTCAGCGTAGTACTCGCGAATCCTGGAGCCGTAGAGCACAAGCAGGTTGGTTATGAAGTAGAGCAGAAAGGCGACAATGCCGAGGGCAACAGCATTTCCGCGGTTCCTCCCACCGCTCCACATGAAGCTCCAGGCGAGGTACCAGAGCACCATGGGCACGACGCTCAGCGCGGTTATCACCGCAACATCCCTGTTTTTAAGGTGCGAAATCTCATGCCCCAGCACCGCGCGCAGCTCCTCCTCGCTAAGCATGCTCAGAAGCTGCTCGGTTACGCACACCCTGCCGTCGCTCTTCCAGCGCCCGAAGGCGAAGGCGTTGGGTATTGGCAGGCGGGAAATGCCAACCTTTGGCTTGGGTATGCCCGCACGCCTAGCAAGCTCGGCTACGATGCTGTGCAGCTTCGGCGCTTCAGCCTCACTTACATAGCGCACACCCATGCTCATCTCGACTATCTTAGGCGAGATTAGGTACTGGATAAGGAGCATCGCCGCAGCGATGCCGCCGTAGATCATAAAGCTCTGCACCCCAAAGCTGCTCGCCGCAACCACAATAATGGCGTAAACAATCCCGAACATTGCCGCGAGCAGGAGGTACATCCTGACCTGAAGCCACATCTCGCTATTCTCCTCCTTATTTAATTAGGTATAAGCGGGCGCTGCGTTAACATCTATAAAACGTAGGTGAATATGTAGGCAACCACCAGGTAGATGAATGTTCCTACCAGAATCCAGTAGAGCCATCCACCGCCACCGCCGTGCATGCCACATCCAGCGTGGGATGAGTGGGAGTGTTCCTCCTTGTCATGCTCGTGCCCCTCTTTCTCTTCCCCTTCTTTCTTCCCGTGTGTACCACAACAGTTCATTTTACATCACGTAAAGATGTTGGTACATGGATAGATATACTTTGTTGTTGCAGATAGTAAAATAAGCTGGGCGTGGGTTTCCAAAGCGGAAAAGGAGCCTTTGTAGTAAAAGGGTATGCCGGGGGCGGGCTTCGAACCCGCGGCTTCCACGTATCCCAGGAGTGCCCTTCATGAGGCGGAGCCTCTCCCTATGAGCGTGGCACTCTAACCAGGCTGAGTTACCCCGGCAAAAGAGAGCACTGCCTTAACTACTTAAACCTTATTGTAGGTACCGGAAATAAATGTATCAGCGCTATGGAGACGATTGGTAAGATGGAAGCTGTAGACGTCGAATCTATCCTTAAAGAGCTGGAAGCGCTCAGCAACCCTGAGGCTGCGAAAGGGATGGCAAGATTTGGCATTACCCCGAAGAAAACCTTTGGAGTGGCGATCCCGAGCTTAAGAAAGCTTGCCAGAGAGATAGGCCAGAACCACAGCCTGGCCCTGCAGCTCTGGGCGCTTGGCATACGTGAAACACGGATACTCGCAAGCATGATCGCCAACCCGGAAGCGGTTACAGAGGAGCAGATGGAGTGCTGGGTAGCTGAGTTTGACTACTGGGAAATCTGCGACCAGTGCTGTGCAAACCTCTTTGAAAAGACCAGATTCGCCTATCAAAAGGCGGTTGAGTGGAGTTCCAGGCAGGAGGAGTTTGTAAAGCGTGCTGGCTTTGTGCTCATGGCACGTCTTG
The DNA here is from genome assembly GCA_015521615.1 of Candidatus Hydrothermarchaeota archaeon. Lineage (GTDB taxonomy): Archaea > Hydrothermarchaeota > Hydrothermarchaeia > Hydrothermarchaeales > BMS3B > Pyrohabitans. The sequence goes on along the minus strand of WANW01000074.1, from coordinate 15,244 downwards.
CTGTAAGCGACAAAAACGCACGCGATGAGCAATTTGAAAGATTCTTCGCTATCATACAGAGAGAAGCCATAGACGACAGGAATTATGTCAAAAAAGCTGTAAGCTGGGCACTGAGGCAGATAGGAAAGCGAAACCTTCGCTTGAACCGCAGGGCAATTGAAATTGCCAGGGAGATACAGAAAATAGATTCACGCAGCGCCAGGTGGATAGCCTCCGATGCGCTCAGAGAGCTGACCAGTGATGCGGTGCAGAGAAGGTTAAAAAGAAAAGAATAAAAGCTGAGCTCAGCACTTCTCGCCGCATGTCTTTATCTTCAGCACGGAGTACAGCGGGCATATGCCAGCGATTCCCGTAACGAGCAGCACAATCCCTACGAGAATCGCAACCTTCGGGTAGGGTATCTTCTCAAGCCCGCCCAGCGCAAGAAGTGCAATACCGAGAAGAAGCCTTACAGCCCTGTCCACTGTTCCCTCATTTCTTTCCACACAAACCACCTCCTTTCATCCAACGTTATTATAACTATTTCGATAGTTTTATATAATTTCCCCATAAAAAGTAAGTAATATACCTACAAATTGTAAGTAATGTAAAATAAAATCTCAAAATTGGTGGTATGGTATGGATGAGAAGGACTTCAGGATTTACAGGATTTTGCAAAAGGATGGCAGAGCCAAGCTAACCGAGATAGCACGTCAGCTTGGCATAACGCATCCCTCCGTCAAGGAGAGGCTGGACAAGCTGCTCAGAAGGCAGGACATTGCCGTCAAAGCTCTGCTCAATGTTAAAAAGCTCGGCTTCAAATCGGCGGTGGTAAACCTTCAGGTTGAGAGCATGGAGCATGCGATGAAGCTCGCGGACATGTTCGCCTCCTGCCCGAGGATAGCCTTTGTTGCAGTAACCACCGGCAAGTACAACCTGAGCATGGTGATAATGGCGGAGAGCACCTCCCTGCTCGAGGCGACAGTTGAAAACAGCATACGTCCACTTAAGAATGTGCTCAGCATGGAAGTCTCAATAGGCGAGGCTCCCGCCTATCCTGAATTTATGGAGATCAAGATCTCACCAAGCGCTGAAGTGGCGCCCTGTGGCAAGCGCTGCCCGGAGTGCTACCTATACATAAAGAAATGCCTTGGCTGCCCTGCCACAGTTTACTATAAGGGAATGGGGAGGTGACTACCCCTCGGCCTTCTTAATCTCCTCTATCGCCTTTGCATCCTCCAGTGTTGTGATATCGCCTATCTCCCTGCCCTCCTCCAGGGCTCGCATAATTCGGCGCATTATCTTACCGGAGCGCGTCTTGGGCAGCATACTGACGAAATGGATCTCGTCAGGCTTTGCTATTGGTCCTATCTCAGCTGCAACGTGTCTGCGCAGCTCTTCCCTGAGCTCAGGGGTAGGCTCAACCCCCTCACGTAGAACAACAAAGGCGACAATTGCTTGGCCTTTAATCTCATGGGGCTTACCAACCACCGCAGCTTCTGCCACGCTCTCATGGCTCACCAAGGCGCTCTCGAGCTCTGCCGTTCCCAGCCTGTGGCCTGAGACGTTTATCACGTCATCTATCCTGCCTATAATCCAGAAGTCACCCTCCTCATCAACACGCGCGCCATCGCCGGTGAGGTAGATATTAGGATAGGTTCCGAAGTAAGTCTTCACATACCGCTTCGGGTTACCCCATACGGTGCGCAACATCGCCGGCCAGGGTTTTGTAATAACCAGATAGCCCCCCTCATTGGGCTTTGCCTCCTCGCCCTTCTCATCCACCACCTTCGCGAAAACCCCCGGGAAGGGTTTCGAAGCGGAGCCGGGCTTCAGCGTACTCACTCCCGGGAGGGGGGTTATCATTATCATTCCTGTCTCAGTCTGCCACCAGGTGTCCACGATGGGGCAACGTCTGCCTCCCACTACCTCGTAGTACCACAGCCATGCGCGTGGATTTATGGGCTCACCCACACTGCCCAGAAGACGCAGTGTGCTCAGGTCATGCTTCCTAACCCACTCCTCACCAAGCTTCATGAAGAAGCGTATCGCAGTCGGGGCGGTGTAGAAGATGGTTACGCCATAGCGCTCTATAATCTCCCAGAAGCGATCCGGCTTGGGGTAATCCGGTGCACCTTCGTACATCAGCACGGTAGCGCCGTTGGAGAGAGGGCCATAGATCACATAGCTGTGCCCGGTTATCCAGCCTATGTCCGCGGTGCACCAGAAGATATCATCATCCTTCAGGTCAAATACCCACTTCGCAGTAAGGTGCACACCCACATTGTAGCCCCCGTGCACATGCAGCACGCCCTTGGGCTTGCCTGTTGTGCCCGAGGTATAGAGAATAAACAGCGGATGCTCGCTGTCGAGCGGGAGAGCGTCGCATTTTAAATCCACCAGATACTGAAGGTCATGCCACCAGAAATCCCTGCCCTTGCGCATACTGACCTCATTCCCTGCCCGTCTGAACACAACCACCTTCTCAACACTTGGCGCCTCTTTAAGCGCTTCATCCACATTATCCTTCAGTGGGATGACCTTTCCCCGGCGGTATGCTCCGTCCTGGGTCACAACCACCTTCGCCTTGCAATCATTAATCCTGTCGGCAAGCGCCTTTGCGGAGAACCCCCCAAATACGACGCTGTGCACAGCACCTATGCGAGCGCAGGCCAGCATTGCTATGGCTAGCTCAGGCACCATGCCCATGTAGAGGGTAACACGGTCGCCCTTGCCAACGCCAAGTTTACGAAGCACATTTGCAAAACGGTTAACCCGACGGAAGAGCTCATAATAAGTTAGCACTCGCCTCTCACCCGGTTCCCCCTCCCATATTATCGCTGCCTTGTTCTTCCTCCAGCTGTTAACGTGCCTGTCCAGGCAGTTGTAGGTTATATTTATTTCTCCACCAACAAACCACTTATAAAATGGCGCTTCGCTGTCATCTAGCACGCGCTCCCAGCGCCTGAACCAGTGCAGCTCCTCGGCGGCGCGCTCCCAGAAGGCAAGGTAGTCCATTGCGGCTTCCTCATACACCTTCTCGTCATTCACCCATGCTTTTTCCGCAAACTCTTTTCCTGGAGGAAATTTTTCCACCACCCTGATAAAAGATTCAATTTTCTCACCGTTGCTCATTAAATACCCTCCACCTTTTCCAGCTGTTTAAGCACATACTCGCGAATCTTCCCTGCAGGAGGAAGCTCTGCCACGAGCTCGCCGCCCTTTATCAAAGGCTGCAGCATCTCTCGCATGGGTGAGCCGCACCTCTCGCAGCTCTCATGCCTGGTTTCCCTCAGCGGCACCCTCTTCGAGTGCAGGCATTCCCCACACCTGAGCACAGATTTTGCTCCGCTGAACTTTCCGCGCTTTGCTGCCGGTCTGCCCTCCACCTCCACTATGTCCAGGGCGAAGTCGATGGTTGCGGCTGCGCTTATGCTCGTGCCCACGCCGAAGCCGTCCGCCAGGCTCAGCTCAGGGATGTTCTCCTCCTTGACGCCGCCGGAAATAAAAATCTTCACATCCTTATAGCCTCGAAGGTCCAGCTCCCAGCGCACCTCCTCCAAGATTCGTCTCATGTTGCCCCGCCTTGAGCTCGGCGTGTCAAGGCGCACGCCGTATAGGTTCTTTATTGTCTGTGCCGCGAGCACAGCCTCCTGCTTCTCATCGCAGTAGGTGTCCACAAGGGCAATGCGCGGCGCGTCTTTGCTCACAACCTCATCGAAGTAGCGCCAGGCGGTAGCCTGGTCGCCCACAGTGATTATGAGCGCATGCGGCATTGTGCCTCGGGCTTTTTCCCCTGTAATCTTCTCCGCGGCTACGCCAGAGAAGCCATCGCACCCGCCTATGTAGGCGGCGCGGTCTATCATGGGTGCTATCGCTGGATGCATCCTGCGAATCCCGAAGCTGAGCAGGAGCTTATCTCCAGCCAGCTTCCTGAAGCGCGCCGCCTTCGTGGCGATGCCTGAGGCCTGGCAGAGCAGCCCCAGCAGAGGTGTCTCAAGCACCGCAAACTCCTTATAATCACCCTCGATGCGCATCACCGGCTCCAGCGGGTAGAAGATGCTCCCCTCGGGCATGGCATAAACGTCTATGTTATAGCCCTCTAGGAGGTGTGCCGCCTCCTCTATGCCCGCGAGCACCCCCCAGGCATAGCCCTCTGGCAGAGAGCTTGCAGTAATCTCGGCCACCACATGCCGGGTTATTCCTTTTTCCTCCAGCACGCGCTTCGTGTTGATAAAGTAGACGTCGGTAGTTTTCCCCGCCTTTATGTCATCTTCGCTTGCAACATGGAACATGATATCAAAGTTTTAAGTAACGCTGTATAAAGCTTTTTGCGGGTGATTGGTTGAAGGTTGCGCTCGTTGGATGCGGAGCAATAGGTAGTGTGCTTGCAAGGGCGATGGCAGAGCACAGGGTGGAGGCGGAGCTTGTGAGCGTGTTTGACCTCAGCATGGAGAAGGCGGTTGAGCTCGCCTCCCTCTTTGAGAAAAAGCCTGCCCTTGCGACAAGCCTTGAGGAGGTGCTCTCCAGTAATGCTGAGCTTGTGATTGAAGCCGCCTCCGTGCGGGCTGCGAGAGAGCTGCTCATCCCGGCGCTCCGCTCGGGCAAGGATGTGCTCCTGCTCAGCGTGGGTGCCCTCGCGGATGTGGAGTTCCTCAGGGAGGTGGAAAGCACAGCCGCAGAACACCGTAGAAAGGTTCACATACCCTCGGGCGCTGTAGGTGCCCTGGATGCTCTGAAATCCGCCAGGGAGGCGGGACTGGAGGAGGTAAAGCTGGTGACCACAAAGCCACCCCGTGCGCTTGAAGGTGCGCCCTACCTTGCGCAGAGGAGCATCTCCCTGGCGGAGCTCAGGGAGAGGAGGGTTGTCTTCTCAGGCAGCGCTCTGGAGGCGATAGCTGGATTTCCCGCCAACGTAAACGTGGCCGTAGCTGTAAGCCTGGCAGGGGTGGGGGTTGAGCGCACAAAAGTTGAGATAGTCGCAGACCCCCGGGCTGAGAGAAATGTGCACGAGGTGTTTGCACGGGGGAGCTTCGGAGAACTCCACCTCAGGGTGGAGAACCTCCCCTCGCCCGAGAACCCGAAGACGAGCTACCTCGCCGCGCTCTCGGCGATAGCCACGCTGCGCAAGCTGAGCACACCGCTGCAGGTGGGAACCTAGCGCTTCAGCCTGAGGCTCATGTCAAGCCACGCCGAGCGCGTGGTGATGTAGCCCGTGGATATCACGTCTGGGCGAAGCTTTGCGTAGCTCTCTATGTTCTCAGGGGTGATTCCGCCAGAGAGCTCGATTACCGCCCCGCTGCCCCGCTTTCTTGCCAGGGAGATCGCCCTCTCCGCCTCCTCAACGCTGAAGTTGTCCAGCATCACTATGTCGGCACCCGCCTCCAGTGCCTGGAGCGCCTGCTCAGGGCTTCTAACCTCAACCTCCACCTTCCTGGTGAAGCCCGCTTCCTTCGCGCGCCTGACCGCTTCTCCAAGCTCCACTAGGGCAAGGTGGTTGTCCTTTATCAGCACCGCATCGTCCAGACGAAGGCGGTGGGTGTCTCCGCCTCCCAGAGCTATGGCGCGCTTCTCGAAGTACCTGAAGCCGGGGGTTGTCTTTCTTGTGCCCGCGATTCTGACACCGTAGCGCCCGGCGATGTTCACAAGGCGGCGAGTTGCAGTGGCTATGCCGCTCATCCGCATCAGCAGGTTGAGCACCACCCGCTCCAGCATGAGTATGGTTCTGGCGCTCCCCTCGACCTCAAGAACCACCTCACCCGAAGCCACCTCATCGCCGTCCTGCTTCAGGGGGGTGCACTTTAAGTTGAAGTGCTCCAGCAGGGCGAGGGCCTCCTCCATGCCCGCGAGCACACCGGCTTCTTTAGCCACCACCTCTGCCCTGGCTGCTACCTCCTCTTCAAGCACGCTCTCGGTGGTTATGTCACCGTAGCCCAGGTCCTCCTCCACAAAACGCAGCAGCTCTGCCATGCGGGGGTGCATGGGAATTTTTATATCCTCCAAGGCTTAAAAAGGATACCATGCGCGCACTTCTCGTTATAGACATGCTGAAGGACTTTGTGTACGAGGAAGGTGCACTCCCTGTGCACAGCGCCCGGAAGATTATAGAGCCCATAAACAGGAAGATCGCAGAGTTCCGCTCCCGCGGAGAGCCGGTGTTCTTCATCTGCGATGCCCACGACAAGGACGACGAGGAGTTCGAGGTGTGGGGAGAGCATGCAGTTGAGGGCACCTGGGGTGCGGAGGTCATAGATGAGCTGGACAAGCGCGAGGAGGACGTGGTGATAAAGAAGAAGCGCTTCTCCGCCTTCTACGGCACGAACCTGGAGGAGGAGCTCAGGAAGCAGGGCGTGGACGAGGTGGTGCTCACCGGTGTGCTCACCAACATCTGCGTGCTCCACACCGCCGCAGACGCGGCGATGCGGGGCTTCCGCGTGGTTGTACCTCGAGATTGTGTGGCCGCCATCGATGAGAACGCGGAGAGGTGGGCGCTGATGCACATGGCGGAGGTGCTGGGAGCGGAGATATTGTGAGTGTCACAGAGGAAGAAGTGCTGGCGGCGCTGAAGAATGTCTTCAGCCTACCCCAGGGTAACAACGTAGTAGATGCTGGTATGGTAAAGCAGGTTAAGATATCCGGGGGTGAGGTAAGAGTAAAGCTACAGCGCCCTCCAAACTGTGTTTGCGGTTATGCCTTTATGCTGGCGGTGCTGGCAGAGAAGGAGATAAAGAAGCTTGCAGGCGTGGAGAAGGTAAAGGTAGAAGTGGTCCTTAGCTAGTTTCAAGATATGCACTCACGGCCAGAAGGATGATCACATAAACGTATATTTTAAGGCTCTGTTTAACCTCAACTGTTAGTTCTTTTTCAAAATCTGTGTTTAACCTGGGAAGCATCCTCTCGCCGATTCTCAGGCCTATACTTCCTGAGAGGATAATCGCCGGTAGCTCGGTTATCCCGTGGGAGTTTAGACGCGCGAAGTACTCTGCGGGCGAGTGGATAAAGAAGCCGAATAGGAAGCCGAGAACAGCGCCGTTGAGAAAGAGGATGAAAACAGGGAATATGAAGAGGGAGAGGTAGAACTTCAGCCTGTCATCTCTTATCTGGCTGAGCCTTCTGTCCAGCCTCCTTAAAACTCTCAAGCGGGGGTCGCTTACTTCGCCCAGCCTGAGAAAAGCCATTGTAGTGAAGAATCCGCCGTAGGAGCAGAGAAGCGAGGCTAGGAGATTGTTTAGGAGTATTGCCATAGCCGGACTACCTGTGAAATTCTCCTGAGCTCTAACTTTTGCTTTCAAAAGGAGTAGAATAAAGTCCCTGAGCCCAGGTGCGACTACACTGATAAGCAGAAAAAGGGCTACACCGGTGAGAACACCATAAATAAAAATCATTAGACTCCTCAGAATAGCCTTCATAGGTTAATATATCTGATTTGGAGCTTTTAAGGATGCTGAGCATTTCAACAATATTTTCAAAAAGTAGTTTAGGATAAGGTTGTAATCCCGGTGATTCTCGTGGTTATAGATGAGGCTACTCTGAAAGAGGTTGAGGAGCTTAAAAAGGACTGCATAGTTCTTGCACACAACTACCAGATACCAGAGATTCAGGATGTAGCGGACTTCATCGGTGACTCTCTGGGGCTCTGCAGGGCAGCGCAGCGGGTTGACAAACCCTACATCCTCTTCTGTGGCGTGGACTTTATGGCTGAGAGCGCTGCAATGCTCAACCCCGACAAAACAGTGGTGATGCCAGACTTGGAGGCGCACTGCCCTATGGCGGCGCAGCTTCCAGCAAAGCTGGTGCGTGAGGCGCGGGAGGAGCATCCAGACGCTGCAGTGGTGCTGTATATCAACACCCGCCTTGAGGCTCGTGCCGAGGCGGACGTAATATGTACCTCCGCAAATGCCGTGAAGATAGTCAAAGCCCTGCCCGAGAAGAAGATAATCTTTGGTCCTGACGCAAATCTAGCGTGGCATGTGCAGCGGCATGTGAAGGACAAGGAGATTATACCTGTCCCTGAGAAGGGACACTGCATTACCCATCTTCTCTTCAAGCCTGAGCATGTGGAGCGCGCAAAAGAGGAGCACCCCGATGCAGAGGTACTTATTCACCCTGAATGTACCCCCGAGGTTCAGCTTCTGGCTGACTATATATGCAGCACTGAGCAGATGGTTAAACGAGCGCGAGAGAGCAGTGCCAGGGAATTCATAATAGGAACAGAGGTCGGCCTTATCTACCGCCTGCAGAAGGAGTTTCCTGATAAAAGGTTCTACCCTCTATACGAGCGCGCGGTATGCAGGACGATGAAAATGAACACCTGGGAGAAATTCCTCACCCAGCTCAGGGAGAGAACAAATGTGGTGAGGGTGGATCCAGAAATAGCCGAGAGGGCGCTCATCAGTCTTGAGCGTATGCTGGAGCTTTCTAAGTAGCAGCCTCCCTGAGGAACAGCACCCCGGCGATGGTTATTATGGTGCTTGCCATGCCGTCAACCGCTGGTGAAAGGAGCGAGTAGCCTACCACCGGTACCTTGGATAAGACCGCGCCTATGATACCGGCGATTATCCATATCGCCACCATCAGAACCGCGTACGCAAAGGCGTCGCCCAGGTTAGACCTCACCACACGATAACTCCTTTTCATCGCAGCCATAACATCCAGGTCCTCGACAACAAGGGCTATGACTGTAAACATGAGCAGAAAACCAGCCACAAGTCCGGGGATTATCAGTAGCACAAGCCCCACACCAACCGCCATACTGACGAGGACCCCCGCGATTATCAGACCCCCGAGTTTTCTGCTGAGCACATCGAAGCCATCTTCCAGGCCAGTTACACCCCTGCTTATAACTGCGCTGCTCATGCCGGCTACCATACCCTGGGCAAGAATATTAAGCACCCAAGAGAGCAGTGTTACCACAAGGGCGGCCCCCAGTACAGCACCCAGTCCGGGCATACCAATAGAAGGCCCCAGAGGAGGAGCCTCCTCACCAGCCATCATTAGCCCGCCTGCAAGGAGCATGAAAAGCAGTGCAACGATGATATTGACAGCGATGAAAGGTGCCGCTATTAAGTAATTCCCCCTAAAAATCTCAAAGGCACGGCGATAAATTTCCACAACATCCATATTCTCCCTGACCTCCCGTCTTCCGTCAGATGCAGATAGGTTACTGCAGGTAGTATTTTAGCTTTTCGATTTCCTTAGCTGTAAATCATAACCTCCTCGCAGTCAAGGAAATGGGGCTCGTCTACCAGAATTCCCCTATTTTTGAGGATATCGCTCAGCTTCTTCCTGTCCTTAAGAAATTCCTCTATTGCGGGTTTGTGGCTATAACCTACTACAGCAAGAATCCTGCTTCCCGGATATTTTTCGGCCAGGGATAGGAGCTTTGCTGCCATTGCCGCCTCCCTGTCGAGAAGCAGCACCTCCTTTGCCCTGTCTATGGATGCCGGTGCCACCTCCCGCAGGCGGCGGTAGAACGCAGGGATATCACCATTTTCAAACTCCAGCCATAGCCGGGGGTCCTTGAGCCTTAGCGTCTCCCTCAGCCTCCTCTCGATGTACTCTTTTGTAAGGTCTATCAGGCAAACCTTGGCACCAATCTCACAGGCGGTGACCATAGCAATTTTCATCTCAGTTTCTAGGTAGGAGCGTACCTCCAGAAACTTCAGATAGTCATCACTGGGCAGCTCCACACACACTATGTCTGGCTTATGCTCGGCGATAGCATCCTCTACATCTGCAATGCTCATCTGGTGCCTGTGATGAACTCCCACTATCCTTATTTTGCTCATGTTCCAGGCGCAGGCGCTAACGTCTCTCAAAGGTTAAGTGCGAATATCATCTGAACGTCCCGCGAACCCCCTCGGCGATGCGCTGGAACAGTCCCTTCTCTCTGCTCTTCTCCAGCTCAGCAAGCCGCTCAAAGAGCTCGCGCTCCTCTTTTGTCAGCTTCGTCGGGGTTCTTACCACCACTTTGACCAGGAGGTCACCCCTGCCGTAGCCGTTGAGCACAGGCATGCCCCTGCCCCTGAGCCTGAAAACCTCGCCGGTCTGCGTGCCAGGAGGGATTTTTACCCTCTCAGTGTCGCCATCTATGGTGGGCACCTCGAGCTCAGCCCCCAGCGCCGCCTGGGAGAAGGTTACGGGCACCTCTATGTACAAATCACTGCCCGCACGCTTGAAGAGCTCGTGCTCGCGCACGTGGACTACTATATATAAATCCCCTGGAGGTGCACCCCTCTCTCCTGCCTCTCCCTCCCCCGCAAGGCGAAGCCTTGCCCCTGAGTCAACGCCCGGAGGAATCTTGACGCTCAGCCTGCGCAGCCTCTCCACCCTGCCAGAGCCACGGCACTCGCGGCACGGCTTGGCTATGATGCTACCCTCACCGCCGCAGCGGGAGCAGGTGGTAAACTGCGAATAGGTGCCGAAGGGCGTGCGCTGGGTGAAGCCCACGCTCCCCCTGCCTCCGCAGGTTGGGCAGGTCACGCGTCCGCTCCCAGGCTCTGCTCCGCTCCCGCCGCAGTGCGAGCATGTCTCAAGGCGGCGGTAGCTCACCACCTTCTCGGCGCCCTTTGCGGCTTCTTCAAGGGTAATCTCCATGTCGAAGCGCAGGTCGGCACCACGCCGCGGAGCGCCTCTAGCCGCACCGCGACCGAAGAACATGTCGAAGATTCTATCTATACCCCCGAAGCCCAGGTCTGCGAAGATGTCCTCAAAGCGTGCGGAGCGGAAGATGTCCTCCTGCGAGTAGCGCTCGTCTATGCCCGCATGCCCGTACATGTCGTAAAGCCTGCGCTTCTCGGGGTCTGAGAGCACCGCATACGCTTCGCTGATCTCCTTGAACTTCTCCTCAGCCTCCTTGCTTTTGTTCCTGTCGGGGTGGTACTTCAGAGCCAGCCTGCGGTAGGCCTTCTTGATCTCCTCTCTGCTTGCATTTCTGGGCACTCCCAGAACCTCGTAGTAATCTCTCTTCGCCATTGCACTCAGCTCTTCTTCTCGGCGTCCTCATACTCCGCGTCAATCACCTTCTCGCCCTGGCCGTTATCGCTGCCCGCTGTCTGCGCCTGCTCCCCCTGCGTCTGCTGCGCCTGTGCCTGCGCCTGAGCCGCCTGCTGGTATATCGCCGCGCCTATCTCGCTTACCGCCTTGCGGAGAGCCTCGCTCCTGCTCTTAATTTCCTGGATGTTGTCGCCCTTCACAGCCTCTTTAAGCTCCTCAATCGCCTTCTTCACCGCCTCAATCTTCTCCTGAGGCACCTTATCCTTGAACTCCTCCAGAGTCTTCTCGGAGGTGTATATCAGCGAGTCTGCCTCGTTCTTCGCATCCACAAGCTCCTTCCGTTTGCGGTCCTCCTCCTCGTGCTCCTTGGCTTCTTTAAGTATGCGCTGTATCTCCTCCTCGCTCAGGTTGGTTGTGGCTGTAACCTTGATGCTCTGCTCCTTGCCTGTGCCCAGATCCTTGGCAGAGACGTGAAGGATGCCATTGGCGTCTATGTCAAAGGTAACCTCAATCTGGGGCACGCCCCTCGGGGCTGGAGGAATGCCGTCCAGGATGAAACGTCCGAGGCTATGATTGTCCGCCGCCATAGGACGCTCGCCCTGAAGCACATGTATCTCCACGCTTGTCTGGTTGTCGGCTGCGGTTGTGAAGATCTTGCTCTTGCGGGTGGGTATGGTGGTGTTGCGCTCTATGAGCTTGGTGAACACCCCGCCCAAGGTTTCAATGCCCAGCGAAAGCGGGATAACGTCCAGCAGCAGGAGATCGCGAACCTCGCCTGCCAGCACACCCGCCTGAACCGCAGCGCCAATCGCAACGCACTCATCCGGGTTGATGTTCTTGTACGCCTCCTTGCCGAAGAAGTCCTTCACCAGCTGCTGCACCATGGGCATGCGCGTGGCTCCGCCCACGAGGATTACCTTGTCAACATCCTCAGGCGAGAGCTTGGCATCGCTGAGAGCCTGCTTCATAGGCTGAACAGTGCGCTCCAGCAGGTCTCTAGTCATTGCCTCAAACTTCGCCCTTGTGAGGGTGACGCTCAGATGCCTGGGCTGCCCGTCACTGCCCGCGGCGATGAAGGGCAGGTTGATCTCCGTCTCCTTCAAGCCAGAGAGCTCAATCTTGGCACGCTCTGCAGCATCCTTCAGGCGCTGCATCGCCATCCTGTCTTTACTTAAATCTATGCCCTCCTGCTCCTTGAACTCTTGTATGAGCCAGTCTATAATCCTCTGGTCCCAGTCGTCTCCGCCCAGATGGGTGTCTCCAGCAGTGGCTTTAACCTCAAAGACGCCGTCACCAGTCTCCAGTATGCTCACGTCGAAGGTACCGCCGCCCAAATCATAAACAAGAATGGTCTGCTCCTCCTCCTTGTTGAAACCATAGGCAAGCGTTGAAGCCGTGGGCTCGTTGATTATCCTAAGCACCTCCAAACCAGCGATTCTGCCCGCGTCTTTAGTCGCCTGCCTCTGAGAGTCGTTGAAGTACGCGGGCACGGTTATGACAGCCTTGGTTATCTTCTCCCCCAAGTAGTTCTCAGCATCCTCCTTCAGCTTCCTGAGAATCATTGCCGAGATTTCCTGGGGTGTGTACTCCTTGTCCTCTATCTTAACCCTGCAGTCATTTTTGGGGCCGCGCACCACCTTGTAGGGCATGCGCTTCACGTCCTCTATGGCTTCGTCGTAGGTCTTGCCCATGAAGCGCTTTATTGAGAAGATGGTGCGCTCGGGGTTAGCGATTGCCTGCTTCTTCGCCGCCATGCCAACGAGGCGCTCGCCCTTGGTGGTGAAGGCAACCATGCTGGGCGTCGTGCGCCCGCCCTCCGCGTTGGGGATTACCGTGGGCTCGCCCCCCTCTATGACCGCCATACAGGAGTTGGTTGTACCCAAATCTATACCCAGAATGCGCTCCTTCGCCATGCTAACCACCTCTCCTTGCAACTTTAACCTTAGCGTAGCGGATAACCTTCCCGTTCAGCGTGTAGCCCTTCTGGAACACCTCCAGAATCTCGCCATCCTCGCAGTCCTCCTTTTCCTCCACCGCCACAGCCTCATGGTAGTAGGGGTCCAGACAACCCTCGCAAGGAATCTCCTTCAGCCCCTCCCTCTCCAGGATTCCGCGAAGCTGGGTGTAGATGAGCTGCATGCCCTCCACCAGAGCCTTCTTGCCCCTGGTGCGCTTCGCGCTCTCCAGGGCACGCTCAAAGTTGTCCAGAACCTCCAAAAGCTGGGTGACTATGCGCTCCGACGCCGTGCGCGCCATCTCCTCCCTCTCACGCTGCATGCGCTTGCGGTAGTTGTCAAAGTCTGCCTGCAGGTAGCGCAGGCGGTTCAGGTAATCCTCCGCCTCACTTTTCGCCTTTTCCAGTTCTTCCCTCATCTTGGAGAGTTCTTCCTCCAGCTCTCTAACCTTTGTCTGGGGTTCTGCGCCCTCGCTCATACCACCACCGGGACGAAAAAGCAACTCAGCTATCTCCGAAAGCCTTGCATAACGAGATTAAAGTTTTTATAACGAAAGGTTAGAAAATCCCCCGGGGGCCTCATGGCGGCTCACATGGAATATGTGATATGCACGGCTAATAAAATAAGGTGGTGTGCGGTGGTTATTTAACAAGCTATATGCCACTCTTCAATGGTGTCCTTCACGCATCCCCACGGCAATATTAAATCAGGGTTGCCATTGCAGAAGTACGCTGGCTGAGGGTTTGGCTCCGGACCGTCGTTATGATTTATATAGTGATTGTCGGTCGAGCGTATTGCCTGATATCTACACTGACCGCTCCCGAGCTTTTTAGTGAAATCTATTGAACTGTATGAAGACCCGATCCACGAATGACAGTAGCCTAACTGCTCCAAATAAGCTTCAGCATCAGGATAATACGTGGAAGTGCTTACCGAGGGATCCCCATTATTGCAGCCTCTCTGTAATCCGCTATAGGTTCCACTGCTACAGTCTCCTGTAGTATCACAGGGGCTCTGACAGTGGCTCACAAAGCTATCACAGCGCAGCTCTGCCACAACGCTGGGGAGAGAGCTTATCAAGAGAGCTATTGGTATAACCATGGCAAGTAATTTTATCCCTTTCATTTTTTATTCCCTCCTAACCAGATTTATTTCGAAATTTTTATTTTGCCCTGAATAGCTCTCCAGCTTTACTAAAATTCTGTCTTTGACGTCTATCCAGTAATATCTTGTTTCTTTTACCTTTCCTGTAGTTTCGTCTGTAATAGCAGCCTTTATTTTAAAACAGTCTCTCCCATTTACCATGCCTCTACCCAAGACTTCGAAATCATATTTAGTTTTTAAGATTTCTCTTTTGCCCTTTTCTGCTGTAATTGTGCGCATGGTCCATTTTGCACCATCCCTGAGCCCAAGCATCCAGTAGGAAAACATTGAACCATCGGTTGAGAAAATGTCCTCGTCGCTGAACCTCTCGGGATTTATGTTCTTTCCGATGCAATATCCGTTTTTTGCATGATAATACCATGTGTTTTCCCTGTTTCCAATTTTTCGCGTGATATTGCTAATAGGATTGTGGATATAGTAATCCACAATCCTCTGAACCTCAAAATATCTACTTCCGTTAATTATTCTTATTCCTTTCACCTTGAACTCCTGCCTTTCAAAATAATAACCCTCTCCGCTTATGGGTATTAAGCTTGTCTCATAGAAGAATTGCTGTCCTGGAGTAAATTTTGGATATGTGTTCGCTTTAAGTACATCAATTTCGTCCTTAATAATAAGTTTTTTGTTATTTATTTTTATTTCTGTTTCCGATACTTTTTTAGGAGTTTGTGATACTACAAAAGCAAAGCTTACCAGCATCAACAAAATAAAAGTCACTATCACTTTAGATAATTTTCCATTCATTTTTATCCCCCATTTTAAGTTTTGCATGTATTTATCGGGATTTTGATATTTAAAAGTAGCGAAAATGTTCGGATTTTCCGAACAACTTGGTACCAAAGATATTCAATCTACAAAATCCCGCTAATTATCTTCATCATCCCCTATTTGATTAAACCTCTCTTTTTCAGGTACAAAATTATTCCCACCCTCCAGAGCTCACACACAACAACCGCATATATCCCTCCGAACAGAAACTGAAGGTTGTCAACGAGAGTTGCGGTTATTGGGCTGTTAACAACTCCCGAGCGGTAGATGTGCTCAACCACCCACATAATTGGCGTCAGCACAAGCCGGATAAATATAGAATAGGCACCAAGATCATTTGTTTCTTCTATCGCCCTTGTGACATTTGTTATTCCAAATAAAGC
>WANW01000073.1 GCA_015521615.1 Candidatus Hydrothermarchaeota archaeon | reverse complement strand
CCTATATACAGGTTGATGCAGGAAAATAAAAAGGTGCCGTGCCGGGAGTAACCCGCCTTCTGTTCAGGAGGCATGCGCCTCCCTGGCAGCATTCGTCTGAGCGCCCAACCCGAGGCACGCCGCGGGTCGTCACGCCTCTTCTCGGGCTTGCATCCCCGGAGCTGGCCGTTTCACCGCCACCGCAGGGCATGCTCGGTCTTTCAACCTCATTGCGCACCTGCGGGGCGTATCGTTTCTGCTCCAGAGCTGCGCCTCTCGGCGCGGGGCTTGCGCCCCCCGGGTCCCGCGGAGATGGGCGGAGTTTCCTCACTCCTCTCAGAGAGGAGCGTAGGCTGCCCTCCGGCTCGGCATATATAAGCAATATAACTAACAAGGGTTATATTTACCGCATACAAATTATTTGCATGCGACAGCTTCGTCTGGATGAGTTTGCTGCTAAAGCTGAAGAGAAAAGCGTGGAGGAGGGCTTTGTTGAGCATCCCCTGCTTAAGGAGCGCAGCATCCAGGCGAGGCAGTATCAGCTTGCCATTGCAGAGAGCGCAAAGCGTGCAAACACCCTGGTGGTGCTTCCGACAGGGCTCGGAAAGACAGTAATTGCACTTCTCGTCGCACTGGATGCCCTCTCCCGCGGCAAGGTGCTCTTCCTTGCGCCCACAAAGCCGCTGGTCAGGCAGCATCTGGAGAGCTTCAGGAGGTTTACAAAGCTTAAAGATGAGGAAATGGCGATTTTTACAGGCGAGCAGCCGGCGAAGAAGCGCGTCCAGGCTTGGTACTCTTCCAATGTTGTCTTTGCAACACCCCAAACAGTGCTCAATGACCTTGAAGCAAAGCTCTATGACCTCAGCGATGTGGCACTGGTCATCTTTGACGAAGCGCACCGCGCCGTAGGCGAATACGCGTATGTTAAAATTGCACAGCAGTTCAATGGTTTGATTCTCGCCCTCACTGCCTCTCCAGGCGGGGATAGAAAGAAAATAAGGGAGGTGCTTCAGAATCTTAAAATTGCCCGTGTTGAGGCGCGCCTGCCCGGCGACAGCGATGTGCGCGAGTATGTGAAGGGCATGAGAATCCACTGGCATAAGGTGGAGCTCCCGGAAGAGCTCAGGGCGTCAGCACAGCTGGTTAGGGAAATCCTGGAAGAAAAAGTAAAGAAGCTGCAGCAGATGGGCTTCCTGAACTACAAGAAAGCACGCCATGTTTCAAAGAAGGACATAATAGAGCTGGGCGGTGAGATAAGAGCAAGACTTGGTGGAGGCGGAAACAGGGGTTATTTATTTTCCGCGCTTTTACTTCAGAGCACAGCGCTGCATGCATTTAACATACTTGAGCTTATTGAGACCCAGGGAGCAAAGCCGGCGCTCGCTTATGTTGAGAGACTCAAAAGCAAGCATAAGCTCTCAAGGGGCGAGAGGCTGCTGCTCGCGGACCCGAGGTTGAATGAGGTGCTGGAAAAGCTTGAGAGTGCTCAGGGCAGCCACGTTAAGCTGGATGCACTGGTGGAGCTTGTGAAGCGCCAGCTACAGGAGAGACCGGATTCACGAATCATAATATTTGTGCAGTACCGGGATACCATCGCTACGGTGGTTGAAAGGCTCCAGAGCGAGGGGATAAAGGCAATACGTTTTGTGGGGCAGGCATCGCGTGGTGGAGAGAAAGGGATGAACCAGCGAACTCAGAGCGAGGCGTTGCAGAAGTTCCGTCGCGGTGATGTTCGCGTGCTTGTGGCGAGCAGCGTCGCCGAGGAGGGGCTCGACATACCTAGCGTTGACCTCGTGATTTTCTATGAGCCCGTGCCCAGCGAGATCCGTACTATACAGCGCCGTGGACGCACAGGGAGAGATGATATTGGCAGGGTGGTCATACTCATTGCCAGGGGCACAAAGGACGAGGCCTACCTGTACGCAGAGCTTGCCAGAGAGAAGAAAATGCGCCGTTTTGTCAGGTGGCTGAGCAGACTGGAACTAAATTCCAGATAGAAAGGTTTATGGTCGCCTCCTCTGATGAATGATTATGCGAAAAAAATTGTCGGTTATACTGATTATTATGACATTTTTAATTATCATAGAGGCAAAAATTGAGATAGATTTTAAGAGTAATACGAAAAATACATCTCATCTGGAAAAAGATGCCAAAGTTATTGGCCCTTCTACTGGCATACAAGCAGGCATTAACTCATCCCCAGGGGTTAAAAAAGTGGCCAAGTACAGCCTGGTTGAGGGTGAGATTCCACTGATCTATTACGGCACTGTGGATGGCGTCTATCTTGGCTACCAGCCTGCACCCCACGGCATAGCCCAGGCCGCAAGGGAGGCTTTCTACGCATATGAAAGTACCGGGAACAGAGAGAACCTCTCCAGGGCGCTCTTTCTTGTAGACTATCTTCTGAACATATCTGTTGACAAAGGGGATTACCTTATATGGGAGTACACCTTCCCCTGGCCTGTCTATGGCCTTGAAAAAGGCTGGCGGGGTAGCTTATGTCAGGCTGGCGTGCTCAAAGCACTTATGCTGGCCTATAAGTACACTGGGGAGGAGAAGTACAGGATTGCCTCTGAAAAAACTCTTAAAGCGTTTTCTGTGCCTGTGGAGGAGGGCGGCCTTCTGAAGCTAAGGGAAGGATACTACTGGTTCCCGGAATATGTGAAGGAGTCTCCACCTTATGTTCTTAATGGCTTCATCACCACCCTTCTCTGGCTCAGGGAGTATGCAGACTACTTTAACAGCAGTGAGGCTGAGAGGCTCTATCAGCGTGGGGTTGAGGCTCTTGTAAGATTTCTACCCGAGTACGATGCCGGAGGCTGGAGCTACTACGATGCCCTCGGAAACAGGGCGAGCGCTCATTACCACAGAATGCATGTGTGGCAGCTTGGAGCCATGTACAATCTGACCGGTGAAGAGATATTCAAGAAGTACCACGAACGCTGGCTCAGAAGCGAGTAAGGGTACTCTGCTTCGTCTTTTTGACCTTGGTTTCACCTTTAGCCTCGTCGCCTGTGACCTCCTCACCCAGCTGTGCCTTTATGCTGGCAGCAAGCTTTTCTCCGATCATGGGTACAGAGGCTATGTCCTTCAGACTCGCCTTTCTCAGCTCCTCTAAAGTCTTAAAGCCTCTTGCGTAAAGCTTCCTTGCCCTTGCCCTGCCTATTCCTTTAAGGCTCACCAGCTCCAGAAGTTCCTCGCGGATGCCATGCTTCACTCTAACTCTGAGCCTCGCTACCTCCTCCCTTTTGCTATAATTGAACAGCTTCGCTATCTCCTCCATGGCATAGAGCAGCCACTCTGCTATCTCCACCTTGCTGTGGATGTCGCCTGGGGCCAGGTTGTATCTCTCAAGCAGGTATTCCTCACTTCGTTCCTCTATCCAGTCGTGCAGGAAGAGCGCGGTCTTGAACTCTGCAAGGAAGTGCTCAAAGGCATAGGCCTCGTAATACTGGGAGGGCAGCGGAAATAGCAGGTGTCTCTCCTGCTCCAGAAGCTTCGGAAGATACTCTTCATACTCACCCTTTCTCAGGTACAGTGTTGCCAGCTCTGAGCAGCGCGCAACCGCATGCAGGTAGGAAATGGCCTTCGTGGACACACTCTCAGCCCTCTCAAGCGCATTGCGCAGTGTCACCGCACTGAGCGGGTCTATATAGAGCTCACTTACCCGCTTTCCGAAGGTGGTTGCCAAAATTCTCTCTCCTTCCTCCCGCAGAAAACCCTCACGCTCCAGGAAATCGAGCACACTTAGCAGGGAACTCTCCAGGGTATATGCCTCCTGCTGATGCCCGTAGAAGGTCTTTGAGAAGAAATCCACAAGCTCTGAAAAGCTGCCCGCATAGCCTGTGGCAATGCTCGCGAGTACATGCATCCTGAGCGCTGGCAGCGCCGCCAGCTTGGAGTAAACACGCTCCGGCTCAGCCAGGAGATAGCGCTCAAGCAGAAAATCCCGCTCCTCATCTGACCTCGCAAGGAGGATTGCCTCACCGTACCTGTCATAGCGAGGTCTGCCCGCTCTCCCGGCCATCTGCTTTATTTCCATCACAGGTATCTCCACATAGCCAAGCGAAGAATCATAGCGGCGATAGTCACGGATTACCACCCTGCGCGCAGGCAGGTTTACGCCAGCGGCAAGCGTTGGCGTGGCTGCAAGCACTTTAATTAAATTCCTCCTGAAGGCAGCCTCCACAAGAGAGCGCTGCTCCGGTGCAAGGCCTGCGTGGTGAAATGCCACGCCTCCTGCCACGGCCTTGCTCAGACGCCTGCAAATTCGTGTCGGTTCTGCGAGCACGCCAAGCACGCGCTCCGCAAGCTCTTTAAGCTCATACCTCTCCGCCTCGCTGAGCATCCTTTTCACCTTTGGTGCGGCCTCTGTGGCAAAGCGCTCTGCTCCACGCCTGGTGTTCACAAAAACCAGGCACTGGCCACCCTCTTTTACAGTGTCCAGTGCAAGATTCAGCGCCTCATTGGCATAGCTCGCCTCAACCTTCCGCCTGGTTGAGTCCGTAAAGAAGATTTCACCGGCATGGTAAACTCCTTCTCGCAGCTCAACAGGCCGCCACTCGCTTTCAACAAGCTCTGCGTTCAGCCAGCGTGCTATTTCGTCGGCGTTGCTTATGGTGGCGCTCAGCGCCAGGATTATCAGGCTCTGAGAGAGGTGTCGAAGCCTGGCGAGGGTTACCTCAAGTGTTGGGCCGCGGGAGGGGTCGTGAATCAGATGCACTTCATCGGCGACCACAACATTAACCTCGCTTAACCACGAGGCGCGGTGGCGAATCAGCGAGTCCGCCTTCTCACTTGTGGTGACAATTATGTCGTAGCTTCCCAGCCACTCGTCGCTGGTGTCATAGTCACCCGTGGTGACGCCCACCTTTACCCCAAGCCTTTCATACTTCCTGAACTCATCAACCTTTTCTGAAGCAAGGGCTTTTAGCGGGACAATGTAGAGGCACTTACCTCCCCGCTCCAGAAGGCTCCGCAGCATTAGAAGCTCAGCGATTAGCGTCTTTCCACTGGCTGTGGGCACCGCAACGACAAAATTTCTCTTCAGGCTGAGCAGCCCACGCTTTATTGCCTCCTCCTGTGGCGGAAACAGCTCCTCTATGCCCTGCTCGTGCAGAAGCTCCACCACCTGCCTCGGTAAACCATGCTCGAGGAGCTGCTCAATGCGCATACACTGGTTTTATTTTATGAGATAAAAACCCTTGCGCAGGAGGGTCGTGATAAGTTGTCCAGTGCATTTGATTTTCATTTATAAATATTACAAATAGCGTAATAAGGTTAAAGAATAAAAA
>WANW01000072.1 GCA_015521615.1 Candidatus Hydrothermarchaeota archaeon | reverse complement strand
TCCACCACCTCTCTTTCTCGTTCTCAGCAGAGCCCAGTTAACGGGAATTCTCGCCCAGGGCACAGCTCTGGGCACATCCTTATCAAGCCTCTCAAACACCTCTGGCATCTTCTTTCTGTCCACATTCCTCGCCAGCAGGTACTTAAAGCGGGGCATGTAGCGCTTTCTCCTCTTAGCCTCTGCATAGGGTACACACCCACGGTCCTCATCTATCTCCCTGAAGGTTTCAGCCCAGAAGGACAGAAGGGTGTAAACAAAGCCTCTTGATAGCTTGTTCTCGCTCAAACACTCTTCAAGCCATCTGCCAAACTCCATAAGCCTCTTAAAATCAGAGTGCATCTCAGCATGCACCCTGCAAACCCAGGGCACGGTTTCACCGAACACCTTCACCGCATCCTTCCCGGGAAGCTCCTTGGCACCATCATCAAGCATCTCCCCGGCGAGCTGCGCAGCTCTGCCTATGGGGAACCTCTCCCTGCACACGAATATTCCCGAAGACAGGGTGATATTCGGATTCTCAGCCACGTACTCAGAGAACTCCTGCCTGAGCCTCCAGGCGAACTCCACCGCCACATCCCAGGGTGCCACCACGAACAGATCATCTCCGCCGGAGTAGGTGATATAGATGAGGGAGGTGGCATCTTTTCTGCAATCCTCACATAATAGCGGAGACTCAAAGTCAGATGCTCTGAAATACTCAACTTTTCCGCTGTCTTCGGCTTCTATCGCAGCACAAATTAACTCGTCTTTTTTGTCTTCCAAGTTCTCCTCGCAATCCCTGCATAGCCTTGCGTTATGTAACTCCGCAGCCCAGAACTCCTCAGCTATGTTGTTTATGTATCCCGTGAAGAACAGGTCAAACATCCTGCTCAGGGTTGCAATTCTGGAGATGGTTCTGTTGTCCTTCCTTCTACTATCCGCCGGCTTCAATCCCGTGGAGAAAATCCTTCCCAGGTCGTCCACGTCCATCCTGACGACGCCCAGCCTTCCTACGCCCTTGCTGAGCTTCGCCAGGTGGTCAAAGCTCATCACCTTCTTATCTGGCATCATGGGCACCGCTCTCCCGTAGAACTTGAAGCCTAAGTGCACGTCTCTGCGAAGCTCCCCGGGATGCGGGATGCCCAGCTCGGTGGAGTTAATCCTGTAAACTCTGACGGATGAGGTTGCCGCATCCACCCCGAAGTCAAGATTGAGCTCCCCTTTGCTGCAGATTCTCCATCCCACCCACCTGCTCCCGAAATTAAATACCACTTCGCATTTCCTTGGCACCTGAGATGCCACAACCTCCACCAAGTACTCCATCCTCGGCAGCTTCGCTCCCACATCCTCATGCATGCGGCAGCACTCGCACGACTCTGGCTTATCATCCTCTGCAGCCAGCTCAGGTGTGTCTCTGCCGCATATGGCGCAGGTTCCCATTACCTCCTCCTGCATCCGTGTCAGATTCAGGGTTCTCAGTGATTTAATTGCATTTAAAGCCTTTCTCTTCTTCCCCTCTCCGAGCCTACGTCTGCATCTATTCAGATACGCTGGAAACTCCATAAGGTCGCATGCGGAGCCCTGCTCAGAGGCGAGCACCAAGAAGAGCTCACCCTGAAACTCCCTGATGAGAAACTCATTCACCTCCTCCTCTGCCTCTTCCACAGCTTTTGCAAGCATCGCCGGCGCAAGAATGAAGAAGTGCCCGCCACCGCACCACAGCAGGTTGGTTATTGGCAGGGAGAGCTTATCAAGCAGGTAGTGGGCTATGCTCTCGGTGAGCAGGTTCAGGTAGAAGGAGCGCCCCCTGAGGCGCTTCGCCATTCCCTTCTGTGCCTCCTGGGGAGACTTTATGTTGTAGATGAACCGCTGGATGCCGGAGATGTCTCCCCCGATGAGGATGAAGCGCCCCTTCTCAAATTCTTCTCTCCCATCCTCTTCCGCTCTCCTCCTGAACTCCTCAATGGCGGCATCAGCTTCCGTAGATTCCCGGATTTTCCAGTACCTCTTCACCCCGCTGAACAGAGCCTCAAGGTCTATCCTCTCCCTCTCGTGTTGCATGTATAGACAGGTGGCAATCGCACAGGTGGTGCGCAGGTGGTCAAAGAGCGCTATATCCGGCACATCCTGCCAGACAGCGGAGGGCACGCACCAGGTGTACTTCCAGAGCAGGTGGTAGATGGTCTCAAGGTCTTTGCCGAGGTTCTCAAACTCCTGTGCAAAGCTCCTCCAGAGCTGGGAATACCCCTGCGCCCGCCTGTGCTCAGCTCTCGGAAATATCACCTCCCGCCTCAGCTCTAAGGGCTTGAGGGGGTAGTACCTCTCCCCAGATAACGCCCCCTTGCCTATGTCAATCTTGCAGAAGATTGAGAGCAGGCCCTCAACCCTCGGGTCGCCCTTTTCATCCCGCTCGTTGTAGCGCTCCTCCCTCTCGCCGGAGGAGATGTGGTCTGCGATTTTAAGTATCAGCACCTCCTCTCTGCTCTCCTTTATATCATGGACATCAAAGTGGTGCTGGGCTATTAGGCTTGCAACCTCCCCAGAAAAGTATCTCCCAGCAAACTCAGAGCCGAGCTCTGCGTGGTTTCTGTTTATCCCCTGCCTCTGCTCAAACTTGCCAATATCGTGGAGCAGTGCCGCAAGCTGCACGTCTTTAACTCTCAATCCTTTGCCCCCGTTTTATTTTATCCTTCTGGTATATAATAATTTCTATTTTCATAAGATTTTTCGAGACTATCGATTGTTCTTATCATACATCTCTCTATTTTTTCTTTTAGTATTGAAAATTTCTCTGATATCTTAATAGAGTGCTGAGACACAAGCTGTGTGAGTTTTTGAATCTCTGGTAGTTCTTCTAAAAGTAAGGATATGTTTCTAAGCTCTTTTGAGGTGGAGTATGCATCTGTATCAGTCTTCTTCGTTTTCAGCCTGCATATCCAGCCAGCAAGCTTTGTTATGCATACCAGTAGACTCGGGTTCATGTCGCAGCTTGCGATAACAAATTTGTCGCCTATTCTGACTGAGCTGAAGCAGGCTGGCATCTGCTCTTCTGTACTAAAGAGGTAAAAGCAGACGTTCGCTTCTCTGTTAGCTATTACCTCTCCAGCCTCTGCAGGTATCTTCTCAGCAGCGGTATCGCTTATATCCCTGTCTTTGTACACCATCACAGTTTTTGGTTCAATTCTACTGTATCGGGCGGCATGGACTATAACAATATTACCGGTCTTCTTCCTCAGTGTCCCCCGCTTCTGTCCCACAAAGTCCACCTCCTCCCTCCCATCTCTCTGTCTTTTGTACTCTTCATATTGAGCTGTGGTAGCCCCCTCCCCCACTTGAGCAATCTTGCTAATCATAGAATCCATGAGAGATTCTGCTTCAGTCTGCTTCATACGCTCCACTGAGGCTATTGGATCAGGATTTTCAATGGTTGCTGCATTTGAAATTGCTACTAAGTTATAAAATTCAATTATCTGCTGCTTTAGGTCATCCATTCTAATCACTTTTTGCTTTATGTGCGTTCTCTATTCCCTGCGACGATTGTCTATACTATATATTTGGTTTATCTAGTTACATTAAATTAATAATTAGCTAACTAACTAGAAATTTTGAGGAGTAATTAGAAATATGTCAGCAAAGCTGAATGAAAGAAAACTAAAAATACTAAAATCTTTACTAGAACGTGGCTTTGTTTCTGTAGCGGAGCTTCAAAGGGTTACGGGAATTCCAAGGTCAAGCTTGAATCACCACCTTTATATTTTGACAAGAGATGGCTACATACGACAAAAGCGGAAAGGTAAGGAACTTCTATGCTCTGTTGAGCCCATATACATTCAAAGGCTGCGGGTTAAATTGGGAATGAATGCCCCAAAAGCTTTAATTTCGGGATATACTTTCCACCCAAATAATCCAGATACACGAACTCTTAGAGTGGTTGAGAGAGCAGTGAACTTGCTAAAAAAAGAAGGTGTCAATATTGATAGAACCATTGCCTTTACCACACCATTGGCAAGAGGGAAAATTAGAGAGGAAGGAGTAATGCACGGGGATGAAGAAATTGAATTTGAGATCGAAGTTTATCAAAACGACATTAACAAAATAAAAAAACGAATGAAAAAGGTAATTGAAAAAAACTTATTGAATTATGAGTTGATAGTAGACCTCACACCTCTTACAAAACTTTATACCATTGTTGCATTGTCATTTGCGAAGGAGTATGGTGTAAAGGCGATCTACCATGCCGGTAAAAAACTTATATGGATATTGAGGTAACACCCTGCTGCAGTGTGCTCATGGCTCTCCAACACCCGCTGGACACACGTCTGTGCACAGGGTGCACCTCTTACCCCTGCGCTCTGAGCGGAGGCTGTACTCCAGGCAC
>WANW01000071.1 GCA_015521615.1 Candidatus Hydrothermarchaeota archaeon | reverse complement strand
GGTGTATACAGATGGCGCGTACCACGTTAGTAATTGACGAGCAGCTTTTAAAAGAGGCACAACAGCTCAGTGGAGCTAAGACGAAAAAGGAGGCTATAGAAATCGCACTTCGCGAGTTTGTGCGCCGCATGCGTCTTAGAAAGATCGCCACGCACGCTGGCAGGGTGGAGCTGGTGCTAAGCCAGGAGGAACTACGCCGTATCAGGGAGGAGCGGTAGTGCCAAGGGTGCTGGTAGATACCTCCGCCTGGATAGAATTTTACCATCCCATGGGCTCAGAGAAGGTAAAAAAGGAGATTATCCAGGCGCTGGAACTGCACGAGGTTACCGTTGTAGCTCCTGTGATTGTTGAACTCCTCAGTGGAGCAAAGACGAGGCGCGATTATGAAACGCTTAAGCAGGACCTTTTTGCACTGTCCTGGCTTCCACTGGACGGAGAGGTGACGGCGACGGCGGCAGAACTCGCATGGAAACTTGCCCGCTCCGGAAAGCGTGTACCTACCGTTGACCTCCTTATCGCCGCAGCAGCCAAGCAAAACGGCTGTGAGCTGTGGCACTTTGGAGACAGACATTTTGAGGTTATAGCCTCCGCCAGCTCCCTTGCCCAGCGCAACCTGCGGTGAGCTACCTTCCGAACCTGCGCTGCCTCTGCTGGTATGTTCGCAGGGCACGCAGGAAGTCTATTTTCCTGAACCCCGGCCAGTATGTTTCGCAGAAGTAGAGTTCAGCATAGGCACTCTGCCACAGCAAGAAGCCAGAGATACGTTCCTCACCAGAGGTTCTTATTATCAGGTCCGGGTCGGGGGTGCCGTTGGTGTAGAGGTGCTGGGCGATTGTGGCCTCACTTATCTCACTGCTGCTCATCTCTCCACGCTCTATCTTCTCTGCCATTTTCTTAAAGGCGTCCACAATTTCCTGCCGTCCACCGTATGCAACTGCGACGTTGAGCAGGAGGTTGTCGTAGTGCTTTGTCTTCTCCTCAGCGTACGCTATCGCATTGCGAACCCGCTCAGGAAAGCGCTCCACCTTGCCTATTGCCCTGACCCTGACCCTGTTCTTATGTATTCGCTCGTCATCCGCAACCTTGTAGAAGTACTCCTCAAAGATGTCAAAGAGCTTTTCCACCTCTTCCTTTGGTCTCGAGAAGTTCTCTGTGGAGAAGGCGTAGGTGGTAACCGTCTTTATACCAAGCTGGACACACCACTCTAAGAACTCCTCCAGCTTCTTTGCTCCGAGGCGGTGACCCACCCATGGCGGTGAGCCCATCCTGCGGGCTAAGCGACGGTTGCCGTCCATTATTACTGCTATATGCTGCGGTATTGGCTTTGACCTGACCTGCCTCTCGAGAAGCCACTCGTATAACCTGTAAACCGGATACAGGATCACTCTTCGGTCACCTCCTGCACAGTAAGCGGAGCACCGCAGGAGCCACAGAACTTGCCCGCACTGGATATAGGAGCACCGCAGGAGGGGCACTCGTGGGGCAGACTTGCTTCCTGCACAGCTTCAACAGTTTTTCTTTCTCGGGGCCTGTAGAGGAGGACGTATAGGCCAGCGCCCATCGCAACTAGACCCAGACCCCAGTATATTAATATGAATATTTCATCCTGCTCGCTGTAGGCCTGGTGGAGGAGGAGTATGCCCACAGCTGTGCTAACAATGCTGAGCAGAATCTTCTGATAACCATGCACTTCTGCCATAGCCACCCCTTCTGCTTTTTATGAGCCCCTGTATTATAAATTTAACTAATACGGGAAGAAAAATAGTAGAACCCCTACTAGGATTATGGCGGCTATATAGGCGAGGAGCACCTGGCCGAGCATATTTTCTTCGGCTGATGTATAAAAAAGCCCACCGAGAAAGCCAGCGGTGCCTGAGATAAGGAGCCCGGTGCCTGTGGTTGTGTTTGAAGGAAAAACCTGCAGCCCATGAGCGAGGGTGAAGGCGCCTCCGAATACCGCAAGGCTGCGCAGGAATACCCTTCCGTGCAATTACTACACCTCTACTATTTCAGCCTTCATACTTTTCATGTCAAGTATGCAGAGGGTGCGCTTACCTGTGAGATAACCGCACAGCTCTCCAGGGTTTATGGCAATGCAGCTGCTGCTCCTGCGCACCTCCGCCCTGTGGGTGTGCCCTGTAACCACCACATCATAGCACCCGCTCTCAATGAGCGCCGAGGTGACCTGCGCAATTGTGCCGTGATAGAGCGCAATTCTGCGCTGCGCCAGCTCAAGTTCTGCGAAGTCGGAGATGCTCGCCCCAATCTCCTCGAGGCGCCTTGCGAGAAGTGCACGCTCTCCGTCGTTGTTCCCGTACACACAGCTAAGCCTCGCCTCGAGCTTCGCCAGCTTGGCCGCAGCGAAGGGCGCAACAATATCGCCAGCGTGAAGCACGTGCTCCACACCCTCGCGGTTGAGCAGCTTTACTGCCGCCTCAAGCGCAGGCAGGCTGTCATGTGAGTCGGAGATTATCCCCACGAGCATGGTTAAATCTCAGCACCTGTCCATAAAATTTTTTTGCTACAACGCCGAGTAAGCGCAGTGGTGAGAATGAAGTTTGCTGAGCGGCTTAGCACAATCGATATCTCCGGAATAAGGAAGATGTTTGAGCTTGCGAAGGCTGGAGATGTTATAAACCTTGCCCTGGGAGAGCCGGACTTTGGCATACCGCCAAGCGCAAAGCAGGCAATAGTCTCGGGGCTTGATAGGGATTTCACCCACTACACCCCGAACAAGGGGATAGAGGAGCTCCGCAGCGCCATAGCCGAGAAACTGCGCAGGGAGAATGGCATAAACGCGAGTGGCGAGGACATAATAGTGACCTCGGGCGCCAGCGAGGCGCTGCACATAGCGATTATGGCGCTTGTTGAGCCGGGTGATGAGGTGCTCGTTCCCAGTCCCGGCTTCGTGTCATATTCACCCCTTGTCAGGCTTGTCGGTGGCGCACCTGTTAGCTACGCCCTCAGGGAGAGCGACGCCTTTGAGCCCAGGGTAAGCGCGCTGGAGGAGAAGCTCACCGAGCGCACAAAGCTTATTATAGTGAACTCCCCGAGCAACCCCACGGGGGCGGTGTTCTCCCGGCGAACGGTTAGAGAGATAGCGAAGCTTGCGGAGCGTGAGGGCATAGCGCTGCTGAGCGATGAGGTTTATGAGAGGATAATCTACGAGGGGGAGCATCACAGCTTTGCCCGTTATTACCCCGAGACGATTACGGTGAACGGATTCTCAAAGAGCTACGCCATGACCGGTCTGCGCCTTGGTTACGTTCATGCCCCCAATGAGGCGATAGAGGAGATGCTGAAGATTCATCAATACATCCAGGCAAGCACCGTCTCACTCTCACAGCTCGCAGCGCTGGCGGCGCTTGAGCAGGGAGAGGAGCACGTACGCGAGATGGTAGCGCGCTTCAAGCAGAGGAGAGACCTCATAATGAAGGAACTCCGCGAGATTCCAGGCGTTGCCTGCGTCCCGCCCAAGGGCGCTTTCTACGCCTTCCCGAACTTCTCTGAGTACGGCTCCTCTCAGGAGCTTGCAATGGAGCTTCTGAAGTACGCGAAGGTGGTGGTAACGCCGGGCACAGCCTTCGGTAAGGAGGGCGAGGGCTACCTGCGCTTCTCCTTCGCCACAAGCGAGGAAAATATTATAGAGGGGATGCGCAGAATTAAGCATTATTTGGAGGCGAGACGATGAAGCTGCTGAAGAAACTCAGCGAGGCGCACGGTGTGCCCGGGCACGAGGATAAGGTGCGCGAGCTTCTGCGGAAGGAGCTGGAGAGAACCTGTGATGAGGTTTTTGTGGATAAGCTGGGCAACCTGATAGCAAGAAAGGGCGAAGGCAAGCGTAAGGTGATGCTGGACGCGCATATGGATGAGATAGGCCTTATGGTCAAGCACATAGACAAGAAGGGCTTCATACGCTTCACCACGCTGGGCGGCTTCTTCGACCAGACGCTGCTCAATCAGCGCGTGGTGGTGCACACCCGCAAGGGGGAGGTTCTCGGGGTTATAGGCTCCAAGCCCCCGCATCTGATGAAGGAGGAAGAGCGCAAGAAGGTTGTCAAGGCAGAGAACATGTTCATAGATGTGGGCGCAGGCAATGCGGAGGAGGTCAAAAAGCTTGGCGTTCGTGTGGGGGACTACATAACCTTTGACAGGAGCTTTGCGGAGCTTACGGGCGGGCTTGTGACCGGCAAGGCCTTCGACAACCGCATAGGCTGCTATGCCCTGGTGGAGGTGATGCGCCGCCTTAGTGTCAAGGCAGAAGTTTATGCTGTGGCTACGGTGCAGGAAGAGGTTGGGCTGAAGGGCGCGCGCACCGCTGCATACAAGATATACCCGGACCTTGCGATTGTGCTCGACGTCACCACCACTGGCGACTACCCTGGAGTGAGGGAGGAGGAGAGCGCCACCAAGCTCAACGGCGGCCCTGCGATTACCCTTGTGGATGCGAAGGGGCGCGGGCTTATCACCCACCCGCAGGTGAAGGAGCTTCTGATCTCCACCGCAGAGAAGGAGAAAATACCCTACCAGCTCGAGGTGGGCGAGGGTGGAACCACAGATGCCACCACAATTCACCTGACAAAGGAAGGTGTGCCTGCTGGCGTTGTGAGCGTGCCCACGCGCTACATCCACACACCTGTGGAGGTGGCAAGTAAAAAGGACATAGAGCGCATGGTGGAACTCGTAACAAAGGCTGTTGAGAGGTGGGTGGAGAAGGACTAACTTCCCAGGTCTCTAACTATTCCCACACTCACAAGCGCCTTAACCGGCTTGCCCCTTACCTTACTTAGCCCCTTCTTGTCTATCATGACAACCGCCGCGAGCGGAGTTGCACCCTTCTCGGTTAGGAAGGCGATAGTATCGCTAAGCGTTGTGCCGGTCGTTGCAATGTCGTCCACTATCACTACCTTCTTGCCCTCCACGCGCGCAAAGTTGGACAGGATAAAGCCCTGCTTTGCCTCGCGCTGGGGCTCCCACATGTGCTTCTTCGGGCGGATTATGCAGAGCTTGGCGTTCAGCTCCTCTGCTATTATCGTCGCCAGAGGCACGCCGCTCACGGCTATGCCTGCGATAACCTCAGGCTCGGGCAGCGAGTTCTCCTCCAGTATCTCCCTTATCAGCTCCGCCATTGCGAGGGCGACGTGGCGGAGAACTACAGGGTTGGAGCCGACGTTACGCCAGTCTATGTAGATATCTCGAGGAGCAGCGGCACGCTCCTCCTCCGTGTGAGTAACCAGCCAGAGCGCAGTCTCCCGCGATACGTTCAGCTCATCCGCAATCTCGCCGGTTGTGAGTCCTCTCTTCTTCAGTTCTCTTGCTCGCTTTATGAGCTCTGAGATGTCGCGCATGGTTATTATTCACCTCCCCTCCTATTTATACCCTTTCGCTTTTTCTTCACCTTTGCTTTCACCTCAGCGCCGCAGACTTCGCAGACCTCGCGGGGGTAGCTGGCACTGTACCTACGCCCGCAGCCAGTACAGCGCTTGTACCAGCGGAAGCTGCGCCTTATCCCCTGCTCCATTACCGGCGAAAAGCGCAGCTTAAGACGCTTTGCCACGTTCTGCACAGCATAGTCGTCGGTAACCACAGCCACCTCCTCTCCCTGCGAAGCGAACTCCAGGGCCAGGGCAAGCACAGCAATATCAGCGCGCGAAAGCTGCGCCACATCGCCTGTGCGCGCAGCCGCATCCCTTACGAGCCGTATGTACTTCTCGGCCGGTGGCCGAACCTCAAGCAGACGCTGCTCCTGCGCGAGCTTTACCTTGAGCCTGCGGTACTCCTCCTTCAGCTCCTCCACAACCTCGGGTACGGTGTATGCACGCCTCTGCAGTGCGAGTGGCTCAAGGCCGGCGAAGAAGGCGCTTGCATCCAGCACCAGTATCATAGTCTCTCCCTTATCCTTTCATAAAAGTCCTGCCTGAACTTCACCAGCTTCACAGCGTTGCGGGACTTCCTCAGCGCCACCTCCTGACCGGGCTCAAGGGCGAGAACCTTCTGCCCATCGATAACCAGAAGGGCGCTCTCCTTTGCGTCCACAATTTTAACTCTTATTGGCAGGTGCTCCGGTATTACTATGCTTCTCGCTGAGAAGCTGAAGGGGCAGATTGCTGTGATTACAATCGCCGGCGTGCGCGGGTCGAGTATCGGTCCGCCTGCGGACATTGAGTATGCAGTTGAGCCCGTGGGCGTTGCCACGATGACGCCATCGCTCCTAAGAGATTGCGCCAGGGCTTCGCCAACGTAAACATGCAGGTGGAGCATTCTCACCGGCGAGGCGCTTGCAACCACCGCCTCGTT
This sequence comes from Candidatus Hydrothermarchaeota archaeon, assembly GCA_015521615.1. Classification (GTDB taxonomy): domain Archaea; phylum Hydrothermarchaeota; class Hydrothermarchaeia; order Hydrothermarchaeales; family BMS3B; genus Pyrohabitans. The sequence goes on along the minus strand of WANW01000071.1, from coordinate 597 downwards.
CAGCGCCTCTCCAACCTTATCCCTGCCCACGAGCACAGAGAGCTTGCTTCTCTCCTCTATGAAATACTCACCCGCGAGCACCCGCTCAAGCGCCGAGCGCCACTCTTCAGGCTTCGCCTCTGTTAAAAAGCCCATTGTGCCAAAGTTGAATCCCAGAATGGGTGCCGCTTTTCCTGCACCCCTGGAGGCTGCTTTTAGAATCATGCCATCTCCGCCCAGCACCAGATATAGGTCCACATCCATCGCCTCTATCTCGCATCCATCCGCACCAACATCCCGTGCACACTCCGCATCGTAGACCACGCTTATGCTACGCTTCGCCAAGAAGTCGGCAATCTGAGATGCCACCTCCCTCGCCTCAGAGGTGCGCTTTACTATCAGCCCCACCTTTTCCACTTTTTTCATGTTATCTCTATTATCTCAGATTGGTATATAATAGTGCGGGTGTAGTCTAGTGGCAGGACCCGAGCCCCCCAAGCTCGTGACCCGGGTTCGAATCCCGGCACCCGCATATACTCCAAACACTTTCTGTACATTTAACTTCCCAGGAAACAGTTTAATACCTCCCCGAGCAACCTTTTAACCATGCTCCTGAAG
>WANW01000070.1 GCA_015521615.1 Candidatus Hydrothermarchaeota archaeon | reverse complement strand
TTACCCTGGTTTTGAGGAGACGGCACGGGTGGTAGGCCAATTTTTGTGAAATTATCTTTTTTTATTAAACCCCCAAAGAGAATAGGGCATGGTAATTATTTGACAGGAAGCTTCAGGATTGATGGAAAAACTGTTAAAACCGACATGTTTTGGAAATCGATCTAAAAAACGAAATGATTATGAGGATAAATTATCACGATAGTGATGCGTACTTTTTACTTATTTAAACCCTACGATTTCGTTCGAAAGGTTTAGAACATTTTCGAGGGGTTTATATTTTGTACGTCAAATTAGTTAAAAATGGAGGTGAACTGGATGAGACTTTGCAATGGATGCCTTAAGAGATATGGAAAGAGCATTAAAAAGATACTGGGTGTAGAAGTCTCGGAATGTAAGTTCCAAGAGTGTGAATTTGGACATCCAACATTTAAGCCAGAGTTGCCTTATGAACTGGCTAATAAGACAGCAGAGTTTAAGGAGAGAACCAAGGATAAAGGAAGTTCAACATGGGGGTGGGTTTACTTTTACCCGAGTTATGGCGATGTCTGGTACTGGTGGCTGTCCTCCGGTGACACATGTGATGGTATAGGGTCCATTATCTGCTTTCCATGGCGACCCAGCGACGAAACCAACTGCGATATCCACTATGAACCATGGATTTGGATAGATGACCTTCAGGACTGGTTTGGTGGTCTGGTGAACTTTGGTGGCTGCAATCCTGCCATAAATTGTGGTGGCGGTTGTGGAAAAGTTAATTCCAAAAGAGAAGGAACCTGCCTAAGGAGATACAATCAAGCCCCTGAGGTTTTTCAGGATGGCTGGCTCTGGTGTCTTTATGATGCAACTGGAATACCAGACTGCGTGCGGAGGACTCAATATATGGTGCTTGACTATATCCCTCCATAAATTTTTTCTTCACTTCACTGTGATAAATATGCTGCTTGTGAAGAGATGGGACTTATGAGGAGAGGTATACTCTACGGGATGTTGTGGGGATTCTTCGGCATGGTCATGTACATCTCAGTAATGACAAGCGGAATAAACAATGATGCAATTTTATTATCTGTTAAAGTAATTGCTTTACCATCTCAGATATGGTCTAAAGTCGCATACGCTTTTGGAGGCGCTGGAAGTTTTTACTATAATCCATTTGTCGCTTTTTCAGCAACGCTAATTATTGGTGCTGTAATCGGATTTTTAGTTGAAATAACGTATCAAAAAGTTAGGATAGCATTAAAAGGTTTAAAAAATAGATCATAACTTCTCCCAGTTAGTGGCTCCATGATTCAGTGAAAATTGCGCTGCTGATTGGCATTATAGCGATATCCACGTGCACCGTTCCGGGAAACCCGGCTACAACGTCTCATACTATGCTCTGCCGGATAAAGAGGTGTCTGATCCGTGGACGAGTGAAAAATCATTTTTAATTGGATTTATCCCAATTTTTATATTTTTTAGGTTGACATTAATGAGGCTTCAGATCCGACTCTTGCAGTGTTTAGGAAGAATAGAACATACTATGGATTTTCGATTCGGTGACATCTTAAAAAGTATGCCTCTCTCGAATCAATACTTCTTATATTTAAACCTTACGATTTCGTTCGAAAGGATTAGAACGTTTTCGCTGGGTTTAAATATCTTTGCTTTTTCATTTACATAAAAGGAAGGGGGTGATAGCGATAAAAGCGTGGACAGGTTTGCTCGCAACCCTGCTTTTTATTTTGGCTCCGGCATATGCGGGAAGTGATGACACCAACCAGCGCGAGGTCGGTGTTGAGTGGGTGGAAGACTACAGCAACACCTGGCTTGGAAATCTGCAAAACACGCGGGAAGATGCGGAAAGCTTCTACAATGCCTTAGGAAACATAGGCTGGACAAAGCGCTTCAACTATGGCGATGCCCTCGCCTGGGAGTCGGATTTTGAGAAGCCAAGCGCAGGGGGCTCAGACTCCAGCTACATCGACACCTTGGACTTTGCATACTTCTCCGGTCACGGCTCGCCAACAGCCTTCTTCTTCGGCACAATCCATGACGGCGACGGCAGCTATACTTACAGGGTCCACTACACGGAGGCAGAATGGGGGGACCTTGACCTGGAGTGGATAGCAATCAGCGCCTGTGAGGTGCTCAAGTACAGCGACACAGCGGGAGATGTGTTTGACCGCTGGGGCTGGAGAGTGTTTAAAGGGCTGCACATGATCCTCGGATATGACACAATTTCCTACGACCGCGTCATCGGAGGCAGATTCGTGAGCTACATGACCGGCGGGATGAAAATAAAGGACGCCTGGATTCAGGCAAACATAGATATGCAGCCCAGCGATGTTTACTCCGCCTACCTCAGGGTATGCGAGAACGACGACTACCTCCCCGGCTACGGCAGCGTGGGCAGCGACTACGATTCCCCAGACTGCTTAGCCTGGGGGAAGGTGCAGTCTTAGGAGGTGGTTAAGGTGAAGAAAGCTTTTATTGTACTTCTTGTTGTGGTCTTTGCTGGTTCTATATATGCCCTCGCAGGGCGGACAAATACCTCCGCTCAGGAGGTATACACCCTTAAAGTTGTGGATCAGCAACTAACCAGAGAAAAAGCTGCACATATAGCGCGTATCCTTGGGGTAGACGGCATGCCGTATGAGAAGGGCAATGCCTGGATATTCGGTGATGCAGTTATTTACAAGTACGGCGGGCTCAGGTACCTGAACACCACCCTCGCCTTTGATACAAGAAATCCACCGGAGAAGTTACCATCAGAGGCTGAAGCGAGAGCTGCAGCAGAGAGGTACATCCAGAAGCTGGTGGATCTGGGCGTCCTTGAACCTGGCATGCTTTCTACCAGGCTGGAGGTTGCTAAAGACGAAGAGGTTGTGGCATACAGGAACGGCACCAGGCAGAGGTATGTGCTCAATGTGCATGTGAATGTTCCTCTGGAGTACAACGGGATACCCCTGCATGGAGCAGGTGCAAAGGTGAGGGTTTACCTTTCAAAGAATGGGGAACTTGCAGGCGTTCTTAGCTTCCCGGGCAAACTTGTACCTGACAGGAGGGTGACAATAATCTCGGAAGAAGAGGCGATAGAGAGGCTCAGGAGCATGGGCTATGAGAATGCTGAGATTGACAGCGTTGAACTCGTGTATGAGGTGCCTTCTCCGGAGAACATGCCAGCAGGCATAGCTCCGGCGTATCTCATCAAAGGCAGGATGGTGCTGAGCGACGGCTCGGTTGTGAGATTCGCGAAGATTATTCCCGCTGCAAGAGGTTAACCCTCCTTTTTATTTTTATGATAAGCAAAGCGGTAGTTCTGGTTTCCATAACGGTGATTGCAGTATCGCTTTATGCGATTTTTATGCCATACTTTGAAGAAGAGAGAGTGGCAGAGAAGATTATAGAGCAACCCGTTAATATCCAGGAGGTTGAAATAGACAAGATTACGATAAAGTATGGAGGAAGAACTTTTACTTTAGATCCCGATTCGCAGGAGGCGCAAAAGCTTCTCTCCTACGTGCAGCAGATTCTGCCTCAGCTCAGAGTGGAGTCGGGAAAGCTGAGCGCCTTCATGAGTGACGAGGAGGTGGAAAGACTCATGCGTAACAGCAGTTACGTGCTGGTCGTGCTTGAGGAGGAGAAGCCGATATCCTTCGGGGAGCTCACCTACCCCTGCCGCAGGCTGGTTTTATTCCTTGATGGCGAAGCCGCTGGCAAAGCAGGTGTACAGCCAGCTGGCGGAGCCATGCAGCAGGTTGTGCCGAAGTGGGAGATGGGAGCTATTCCGGAGGAGAGTTTCCCTGAGTTCAGAAATTTGGTAGAGGAGGTCTCATAGTTTTTGTTTCCACCACAAAGCAAGGGTTGCTGCAAAGAGTAGCAGAGAGATGGTGATGAATACCAATCCGGAATAAAGATAACTTTCTGGATGCACACCCTTAACCCCGGGTTGAGGGGTCACATACCTCTCTATCTGAAGAATTCCAGCAGCCAGCGCAAGTAGGGAAGAGGAGAGAAGCAGCGTTATGTTAATTTTTCTGTATGTCAGCACCTTCCGCCCCTTTTCACTTAACTCATAGTAAACCCACTTCCTATCGCCGTTTTCCCTTCGGTTTATGAACTCACCCTCTATGAGCTTTGAAAGGTGATACAGTACTGTGGATTTGGACATGCCCAGCAGTCGAGAAAGCTCGGAGACCGTGGCCCTTCTATGGCCGAGCAACTTGAGAATCTCCATTCGTGCTTTTGAATCCAGCACCCTGCTATCACTTAACCCAAAAGTTTCCCTAGCCATCTTCTCCCCATGGGTGATGCTGGTTCTTGTGCTTATTTAATCCTTTCGATTTCGTTCGAAAGCCTTAAAACGTTTTCGCGTGGTTTATATGGCGGCGTGGCAAGGAGTAGGGGAGGTGGTGAAAAATGGCTACTGGAAATGCAATACAGGCATCAAAGGACATATTTTTGAGAGACTACACAAGCAGTGGGCACAAGAACTTCTCCACAGCCAGCTTTACCGGTGAACAGCCGAGCTTTCTTGCGCAGGACGGGTATTTCCTTGCCAGACTTAAAGGAAAGCTGTACAGGGATGGAGACCCAACATGGCAAGACGTGAACTCAACGGCAATCCAGGCGCTGAATGCGCTGTGTGACAAGCAGAATTCAGATGGCTCGTGGAATGATCCAAATATGGACCCAGACCCCAGAGCAACCGGTCCGTGTGTATGGGCTCTATCGCTCGGAGCCAAAGTGCTTGCCCTTGACTCTGCGACAGCTCAGAGGTATAAAGATGCGGCCAGAGAGGGGGCAGACTGGCTGGTTCAGTTCTGGG
>WANW01000069.1 GCA_015521615.1 Candidatus Hydrothermarchaeota archaeon | reverse complement strand
GCTTTCACCTCCACTCTACATATATATTCACTGAATTTTAAAATAATAAAACCTTTTTTTTAAAAATTAGTTTATATTTCCGCAGATAGTTAAACTAAATTTTTACTCACCCCCTCCATCCAAATGTATCAATTTAATCTTTTATCCAAATTTAACGATTTCATTTAATGCTAGCCTTCAAGGGAAAGCAGTGTCATGAAGGCACGCTTCCCTGCCTCTGAGATGTAGTAGTGGCGGTTTTCGTCCTGTGCTATTAGCCCGGACTGTTTTAGCACACGCAGATGGAAGCCAAGCTTGGCTGGTTCATCTATGCCGAGGTATTTCATTATATCTGTGAATCTGGCCTTGCCCTTGGCGTGGAGGTACTCCATTATTCTGCGCCTTACAGGGTTTGAGAGGGACTTGAGCACATCCTTGCCAGATTCCTGTGCCTCCATCTTCTCTCTGCTTTCCTCCTCTATTCTGGTTTCCTCGAGAAGGCGCAGAATCTTATTCCTTATCTCCTCAACCTTGAAGGGTTTCAGTATGTAGTCACTCGCTCCCATCTTCATGGCACGTACAGCGCTATCAACGGTACCAAAGGCTGTGATTATTATTACCTTTGTGAGGGGCGAGTATTTCTTGACGTTTCTCAGCACTTCCATGCCATCGGCGCCCGGCATTACGAGGTCTGTTATTACCAGGTCGAATTTCTGCTTCTTAATCATGTTTATCGCCTTCACCCCGTCCTCGGCGACCTTGGGCGAATACCCCTTCTTTTCCAGGAGTATTCTGAGCCCCTCTCTAAGTTTCGGGTCGTCCTCGACTATGAGTATCTCCTGCATTCACCTCACCTGGCAGATAGATTTTAAAGGTTGTACCTTCCCCAACTTTACTTTTCACATCTATTTTGCCGCCATGTTTTTCAATCACACTATACGTAATATACAACCCCAGCCCGGTTCCTTTGCCCACCTCCTTTGTGGTGAAGAAGGGATCAAATATCTTGCTCAGATGTTCCTCCGGTATGCCCACGCCTGTATCGGCAATTTCCACCACCACTTTTCCGTCACTTTTGTATGTGCGTATGCTCAGCTTTCCGCCTTCATTCATGGCGTCTATCGCATTTGTGGCTATGTTTATGAAGGCATCGAGAAGCTTTGCAGAGTCACCCTTAACCTCTGGCAGGTTTTTGTCGAGGTCGAGCTCCAGTTTTATGTTTTTATATTGTAATTGTGGTTTAAGGATATTTAACATTTTTCTTATAACTTCGTTAACCTGCACAGTTTCATTTTTAAATTCGCGCTGTCTAGAAAAGTCCAGAAGCCCCTGCACCACCTTTGAAGCTAGGGAAGCCTCTTCTTCGATTATCTCGAGCACTTTCTTTGTTTCTTCGTCTTCAACATCCTCCCGATGAATCTGGGAGTAGAGGATTATGTTAGCAAGAGGGTTGTTTATCTGATGTGCTATTCCAGCTGCGAGTTTTCCGACTGTTGCCATCTTCTCACTCTGAATAACCTGGGCCTCTTTGTTCTTGAGCTCCTCCACCATGCTGTTGAACACCCTTGCGAGTTCACCCAGCTCATCCTCATTGTCAACTTCAACACGGGCTGAGTAGTCACGTTTTGCCAGCTTCATCGCAGCCTCTTTTACCTTGTTCAGGGGCGTTATGACCACTATTCTCATAATGCCCAGAATCGCCAGCATAATGCCGAGGGAAATCACAAACCCATAGATAATAAGCTCCTTTCTGGTTTTTTCGAGAGATGCCATCACTTCGCTAACAGGTATCTCTACCACCAGCGCCCCGCGCAGGTCACCCTCGCGATAACCCTGGTCAATGTGGCACTTGAGACAGGGCTCCTCTACATAGAGGGGCACAGCATACTCATAAAATTCGCTATTTATTGCATACTCTTCCCTGCTCTTCCCCTGCATGAAATCCTGAATCACCCTCTTCTCAAAGGTGTCAGAGGGATAATTTTCAGGATCTCTGGGTTTCAGAGTTACAAGCTTGATCTTGTAGTCGTACATTTCGTTTGAAAGCTCAGATAGCTCATAGGTCAGTTCTGCGGGCACCGGAGTAACCCGCTCGCGGTTCTCTGCCGCCCAGAGTCTTACCAGTAGTATCTGGTCAGCGATGCTCTTTGCCTGCTGGCGGAGCTGCTCCATCATACTCTTCTCATGGCTTTCGCTCATGTAATAGAAAATGCCTTCTACTGATAGGAAGACGATTATGCCTACGGCGAGCATTATCTTGGTACCCACACTTGCTTTCATGGGCTTACCTCCGGCATAGCAAAAGCCACTGCTACAAGTTCCGGAAGCTTGGAGAGGTCAAACACGGCTATGCCCCCGTCATAATCCGCCACATATACATAGCCATTGTCAAGAGCCATGCCATAGGCATTGCCAGGGGTATCGTATTGCGCTACCAAGCGGAGTCTGCCGTCCTTCTGGATCTCCAGCAATGCAACGCCCTCATCAGCCAGTGTAACCAGCAGATAATTGTAGTATTTTAGCAGACGGAGGGCAAAGCCCGGGAGCGGAAGATTCTGTACATGTTCTACCTCTTTTCCGTATATCTTAAATACATCCACACCTCCATCTGAGCTTGCAACGTAGGCGTAACCATTGGATATAAGCACATCATGAGCCACGCTGGATGTGGGCGCTGAGGCTAAAAGGCTGAGAGAGTTGTTCCGCACCTCTACCACATACAAGCTCAATGTGAAGTCTGCGATGTACAGCTTTTCACCCTGAAGATATATGCCCTTTGGGTAACTGTATTCTTTTGGCTTGTAGAATCCGACCTCTTTAAGTTTCTGAGTATCAAGAATTACCAGCCCAGAAGAGACACACGCCAAATATGCCCTGTTTTCTGAAGTCACGATTTTCTGGGCAGTTTTGTTCAGCTTAAGCTCAGCTATTAAGCGTGGTGCAGAGGGTATGCTCACATCCAGTACAAAGAGTCTGCCGGTGGTGTCGCTGATGTAAAGTCTATCCTTCGAAATAGCGAGAGCCTGGGCTTCGCCGGGTGTTTCAAATCCGCCAGTGCGGCTTAGCCTTTCACCCCTTATAGAGAACACGTCTAAGCCCCAGGGTGAGGTGGCATACAGGTATCCTTTATGTGCAAGCACATCATAGTAGTAATGAGGCTTTTCAAACTCAACCTCAGAAATATCTTTGCTATTTTCATCTGAGATACATGCTGCAAATAGAACCAGCAGAGGTATTGCCACCCATCTCAAATTTTTCCTTCCGCTCATTTTTTCTTTTGTGATGTTATAAGACCTGCTAACATTTAGTAAAAATTTTACTTTTTATTTTTTAATATAAAATCTCCTTTATATAAAATTTCTTTTAAAATAAAGTTTTAAGGATTGGTGGTTCAAAGTAGATACCGGTGGTAGCATGCTGGTGGGAAATACAGAACTTCTGGTGGTGCTTGCTTTAATTGTACTTCTCTTTGGTGCGAATAAGCTTCCTGAGCTTGCACGCTCCCTAGGCAGAGCGAAGGTGGAGTTCAAGCGTGGTATGCGCGAAGATGAGAGCGAGAACCTGGAGATAGAAGGGGGAAGATGAGCACCATACTGATAGTGGATGACGATAGACACACCACAAGCGTGCTTAAAAAGGCGCTGCGCAGGCACGGTTTTGAAGTGGTTACTGCAGAGAGCGCCTCGGAGGGTATAAGCAAGCTGACTGAGTCCAAGCCGGAGCTGGTGCTACTCGACCTGGTGCTCCCGGATATGCGGGGTCTTGAGGTACTGGCTGAAATAAAGCGTCTATTACCGGAGAGTAGGGTTATAATAATCAGCGCCTTTCCCTCCATAGCCGACGTCGTCGAGGCGATGAAGCTTGGTGCGAGTGATTTTCTTGTAAAACCATTTAATGTGGATGAGCTGGTGAGCACAGTCAAGAGGACTCTGGAGGAGGCACGCCTGGAGCGCAAAGTTGAGGCAAAGCTAAGCGACACAGTAATTAAAGCGCTTTCAAATCCAATACGCAAGAAGATAGCTCTTTATCTCCTCCATGCAGGCACGCGGAGGTTCTCCGAGATTGCCCGAAGCGTAGAACTGGAAGACCCTTCAAAGCTGAGCTTTCATCTGCGCGTCCTGATAGACGCAGGAATAGTTACTAAAAACAGGGTCGGGTTGTATCTGCTGACATGCGAAGGCGCCGTGCTTGTAGAGAGGCTTTTGCAGAGGTGGGAAGGCAGGGATTAGATTTCCTGTTTCAACCTTTAAACAAGAACCCTCTTGTTTTTCTTGCAAAGGCAACCAGCGAAAGCATAACCGGGACTTCGATTAAAGGTCCGACTACTGTGGCAAGCGCCACAGTCGGGGTGAAGGCGGTGATTGCGATTGCAATTGCAATCTCAAAGTCTCTCCCGGTTGAGTTAAAGGCCACCGCCACAGCATCGCGGTAGCTGAAGCCAAGCTTCCAGCCCACCAGGTAGACGCTTATAAACATAACCGAGAAGAAAAGGGTTATGGGCATAGCAACGAGCAGTATTACTCCCGGCTTCTCCACTATCAAATCCCCCTTCAGGGCAAACATCACTATGAGGGTAAACAGGAGGCCGATTATAGAAAGCGCATTCAGCCAGGGCCTGAACCTGCTCTCAAAGCCATCCTCTCCAAACTTGCGGGTGCCGAGCCTTCTTGTCGCTATTCCGAGCAGGAGGGGAAGGCCCAGGTAGAGAACCACGCTCTCCCCAACCACGAGCACGTCAAAGCTTATATTCCCCAACAGGAGCTTGGCGTACACCGGTATGAGCACCATCTGCATAATTGAGTTAAAGGCCACCAGCACAAGAGCTAGGGCGTTGTTTCCCAGGGCGAGGAAGGTGAATACGATAACCATGGCTATGCAGGGTGCGAAGCCGTAAAGGATAACCCCCGTCCTGAGCTCGGGGTACTCAGAAAGAAACAGCCCGGCCAGGAGGTACATGAAGAAGGGGGCTATGAGGTAGTTGAAAAAAGCAACAAGCGCTATCTGCTTTGGAGAGCGGAGCGCAGCGCTTAGTTCCTCCACTCTGATGTTGGTCATCGCCGGGTATATCATGAGGAAGAGCCCCATTACCACGCCCAGCGCAAGGGTGCTCGCCAGGTTGAAGGTGTAGGTACCGTGCAGAATGGACTTTATCGCCTCTATGGGCGGCGTCAGCGTGAAGTTGGAGATTCCATAGAATTTTCCTATGGATATACCAGCTGTCATGGATATGGCAACCCAGAAGGGTAGCAGCCTGAAATCTTCGAGTTTTTTAAGGAGCCCCATGTTTCACACCTTTGCGAAAATTCATATGAAGCTTATTTCATGTGAAAGTATTTAAATATTTCCTCCACCATTTATCTTATGGACGCATGTCCCGCTGAGAGGGTGGAGCTCGACGAGGCTGAGGTAGAGGAGCTCCTGAGGCTCCTCCGCCTGCTCGCCAACCCCACGAGGCTCAGGATAGCACTGCTTATCAGAGACAGGGAGCGCTGCGTGTGTGAGCTTGAGAGAGCCCTGGGGATAGACCAGACGCTGATATCCCACCACCTC
>WANW01000068.1 GCA_015521615.1 Candidatus Hydrothermarchaeota archaeon | reverse complement strand
TTCTCCGATAGTAACCCTTGAGTGGGCAAGGGCTATAGTGGAGCAGGCGGATGCAGGGGTAAAAATCTCGCTCATAACCACGGAAGATGTGCTAAAAATGCAGAAGGAGAAGGAATTCAGAAAATACTCTCCTGTTAATCACAAGAATATTCATTTAATGATAAACAACAACATAAAGCTTGCCTTTATGTCGAATATAGAATCGGTCGCGCTTGCCCTCTTCAACGACCAAGGCCTGGATTTTCAGAACATACTGGTGTCAAAGGACCCGAAAGCTGTGGAGTGGGGGGAGAAGTTATTCAGATACTATAAGAAATCTTCAATTATTGCTTTAAAATGAATGAAATGGAAAAATTTACCATATTTGGATTATTTCTCAGAAACTTCCGCCGCCGGCAAAAACTCCACCTCTCCGCCGAGCGCCTGCCCCGGTAAGCCCCGGGAGAAGCGCACCAGAAGCGCGTTGCCGTGGTGCTTCCACACCTTTCCCACGATTCGCCTGCCGGTTGGTGTCGTGTAAACCACCTTCTTGCCTAGGTAGTTTCCGTCCTGGTAGGGCTTAACTATCCCGTACCTGGGATGCACCACCCGCCTGCTCTGCCTGAACGCGACTATCCTCCCCTTCATGCTCGAGCACCTCCATCACCCTTCTGAATACCTCCTCTCTGTTCTCCTCGCTTATGGTATAAATAATAACGTCCCTTCTCGACTTCAAAGAAGTTATGAGCGGGTGCTTTGACCTGAAGTGGATGCTCGCGAGCACATGCTTAGGAGAAGAAAATGCCTCCTCCACCGCCATGATGAAGGCGCTGCTGTAGAGCTCCATGGGGCCGATCTCGTCTATGAGCACAAGCTCGCACTCCCTCAGCGCCTGCTGAATCGCCCTCACCCCGACGCGCTCCAGCGCAGCTGTGTCAACACCGTACCTGCCAACGCGCTTCGCCTTCGGAAAGTCCACGTGCGCAAAGGTTGCCCTCTCGCCGGTTGAGAGGTTCTCCACATAGAAGCCCACTCTTCGCCCGCGCTCCCTGATTTCCCTCGTCACCATGCCCCCCGCTTTCTTCCCAAGCTCCTGCGCCACCCGCACGAGCAGCGTTGTCTTCCCGCAGCCCGGCTTGCCGGTGATAAGGATTTTCATTACACCCAATAATCTGCACTTTTAAATAAAAACTTAGCCGCCCGTCTCGATGCTCTGCCTCAGCTTCCTCGCCAGCTCTGCATTCCTCTTCTCGCCTTTCAGCAGGTAGATTCTCTCCATCGCCTCGAGCTTCCTCACCGCGCTCTCCAGGTAGTTGAAGACATCGCCGGAGTAGACCAGCATCCTGTATGCTCCCAGCGCCTTGGCAATCTCCTTAGTGCTTTTGCCTTCCCGCCTGAGGAGCACAACCCTTTTAGCCAGCTCCTGCTCGCCGTGCCCGCAGTAGGGAAATTCCCTGCAGCTGCACGCGAGGAAGGCTTCCCTCACCACGTTGAGAACCTCCTCGAACTCCCGCCTGGGCTCCTCGAAGATTATGCCAACGGCGTCGAAGTACCTGGCACTCACCCTGGTGTGGTAGCTCTCCTCCAGCCTCGCCTTGAGGGAGGGCGCAGCGTAGGCGCTGGTGAAGGGCAGCACCCTCGCGAGGAGCTCAAGAGGCGGGGAAGAGGCACCTTCGGCAAGCGTCTTTGCCTCCTCTGGCAGGAGAAAGTGCTCCGCTGCGATTCTGCCAAGCATGGTTGGCCTGCCTTCGCGCACGAGCCCCAGAGCCTCGAGCTTCTCCAGGCGGCGCTCAAACTCGCCGGAGTAGCACAGCATAGCCTCACTCGCGCGGCGCGCCTCCTCTCCAGAAAAGGTGCACAGGTTCGCAAGCATCTGGGCGAGGAGCTCATCCTCGGTAGCGGGCACCTCCACGCTCTCCACACTTCCGCTCAGAAGCGTCATTGCAACCTCATCCTCGCTCTCCCTGCTCGAGAGCAGCTTTCTGCCCAGCTCGGCGAGCAGCACCACCCTGCCGCGGTCGTGGTAGCCAGGTCTCCCAGCCCTGCCCAGCATCTGGTGGAACTCAGCCACGCTGAGCCAGCGGTTGCCCATCGCCAGGGTCTCGAATATAACCTGCGAGGCAGGGAAGTCCACCCCAGCGCCGAGCGCTGCAGTGGTAACGACGCACTCAAGCTCGCCGCGCAGGAAGGCTTCCTCTATTCTCCTCCTCTGTACATAGTTCAACCCAGCGTGGTAGCTTCGCGCGCGTATCCCGCGGCTCCTCAGATATGCCGCCAGCCTACTCGCCCTCAGGCGGGAGTTCGTGAAAACCATGCTCTGCCCCCTGCACCCATTGGAGGAAATGTACTCGCTCTCCCTCCTTACCAGCTTCACTATAGCAGCGCGCTTCTCCTCCTCGCTGCGCAGGAGCAGCAGGTGTCTCTCCAGCGCAACGGGACGAGCGTTATAGACCACCGGCTTCAGGGAGTAGTGCTCCGCCAGCTGCACGGCATTGCCCACTGTGGCGGAGAGGCACAGGAGTTGTGCCCCTGGAAAGGCTGTGCGCAGCCTTGCGATTAACCCGTCTATCTCCGCTCCGCGCTCCTCCTCCGCAAGCATGTGCAGCTCGTCTATAACGACGACGCCCACCCTGCCCAGCTCCCGCCTGCGCCCGCGCCTCAGCAGCGCATCCACGCCCTCATAGGTGCCCACGATTATATCTGCGCCCCTTACATCGCCGTCCACCACCACCAGCTCTTCGCGTTCTTTAATTCTGCTCATCCCCACGCGAATCGCCACCTTTAAGCCAAGCTCCTCGTAGGCTTTGAAGTCCCTGTACTTCTGATTGGCAATCGCCACCAGGGGCACTAGGAAGAGGAAGCGCTCCCCGCGAAGAGCCCGCTCCACGCCGGCGAGCTCGCCTATGAGGGTTTTCCCCGAGGCGGTGGCGCTCACCACCAGCAGGTCCTCCCCCTCCAGCAGACCGCTACGCAGCGCCGCCTCCTGCACAGGCATCAGCCTAGTGATGCCCCGCTTTGCGAGCAGCCTCTTGAGCTCCCCGCTTATTTCAAGCTCCTCCACGCTCCTGCCCTCGCCAGCCTCGCCGGGCACAACGTCGTAGAGGCTCAGCTCCTCGCTCAGGGTATCAGCCCTCCCGTCCAGCACCTTCAGCACGTGCTCAAAGTCGCGGCAGCGCAGCAGGAGCTTCAGAAACCTCCTGGAGGTCTTCTCCGAGTATCCCCTGAAGCTCAGCTCCCGCTTCAGCTCCTCCGCGGCGCACTCGGGGCAGACGCGCGAGCCATGGAGGTGCACGGCATTTGATTCCAAAAAGCTGAGCTTTCCTCTGTGGAGGCAGGGAATGCAAATCTCAGCCTCACTGAAGGCTATCCCAGCATCGGTGAGGGCCTCTTTTACAAAGGATTCTGAACCACGGGGAATAATGCACTTAACAGAGGAGAGAAGCTTCACCAGAGCCTTGCGTGGCATTGGGTTATGGAACCTCTGGGAAAGAAGATGGTGCACCCTTCCCTGCCTGAGTTTGATTTCTCCCTCAAGAATACGTTTCTTATTTGAATGAATCCACAGCCTGAGTCTGCGCTTACTTGTGGCAAAGATTACAGCTATGCCCATGCAGAACCCTTTTTAAGCTCTCCAACACTGAGCTCTACCCTTGCAATGCTTTTAAAGGTGAAGAGCGGCTCCTGAGCTGTGCATTGTGCCACTACGCGTGCGTCGTCGGCAAGCTCAGGAAACCTCTCTCTGACACCCGAGAGTATGGCCTTAACAACCTCGCGGGGGGAGCGGGGTGTCGAGCATGCCTGGGAGAGCACAATGCTCTCCTCCTCCCTGCTCAGCGCTCCATAGGCTTTTGCACTCAGCGATGTTTCGAGAATATCCAGTATGTCCTCTATAGGTACATACTCATCGCCATGCGTGGATATGCTCAGCCTTGCTCTTGCACGCTGAGTGCACATCCTGTTCCCGCCGTTGCCCGCAAAGTGGAATATTATGCCCTGAATCTCTGCGCCCACCTCTCTGGTGAGGGTAACCCCGTCACTGCGCTCAGCTTTTGCCTTCGCGATTAGCTTCACAAAATCCTGAGTGGCTTTCCCCAGAGGTGAGCGGCGGTGCACCATGAGCCTGCTCTCCATCGACACCTCACTCATGCTCGCATAGCTGTGGCGGTGGAGAATCTCCAGCACAACGTCGCTGCACAGTTCCTCAAGCTTGTACACTGGCTTCTCGGAGGCCCTCTCTATAATCTCGTTTATCGCCTCCAGGTTTCTGGACATGTGGGTACCCTTCTGGAAGCTGGGCAGGTCCACGTAGCACTCGAAGTTTGCCAGGAGCACAATATCGCGCTTGCCCTCGCCACGCCTCACGCGGAGCAGCTTGCGTACATTGTTCACCCCCACTCGCGAGAGGGGCATCCTTATCTCCGGAGCTCGGGTTTGAACATCTGGAAGCATGATTACCACTTATTTTTATATTGATAATATCCCTAAATCGGGGGTATGGGGCAGAACCCCCTTCTGTAGTAAGGTTAACAATATAAAAGGCGGAGCCCATGATACAGGACGTAAGGCGACTGTTTTTGACCTTTGTGCTGGTGGTAAGTGTAATGTACGTCACCGGCGGCTTTTCTGTCGGAGGGCACTACTTCAGTGATTTTTTTAAGGTTGAGGGCGCCTTCTTCCAAGTTTACTTCAAAGAAATGGAGATTCTCCTTCTCGGGAGTATTTTTCTGGGGCTGAGCTTTGGAAGGGTGTTCTGCGGGTGGCTCTGCCCACTTGCCGCGGTTTTTAACTTTCTTTCGCCCATGAGCAGGAGGCAGACTAAGCTGGACAGACGCTGGAAATATGCCACCCTCGTAGGCGTTGCACTGCTCCTCTACTATCACCCCAGCATACAGCTAAGCCTCCCAGCAGGGGTATCGCCCCGCTATATCGCAGCCGCCCTGCTCCTCGCCATTGTGCTGAGCAGCCTCATCTACGGCAGGGTGTTCTGCACCTCTCTCTGCCCCGTGGGTGGGTGGTTCAGCGCCCTGGGTAAGCTCGCTGTGTTTCGCCTCCGCGTGGGTGAGGAGTGCACCACCTGCGAGCGCTGTAATCGAGTATGTGAGATGCGCCTTGACGTTGCCCACGGCAAATCGCTTCACGAGTGTTCTCTGTGCTGGGCGTGTGTGGAGGAGTGTCCCTACAAGGCAATAAAGCTCAGGTTCATCCTGAGCTGAAAAGTGTTGCCAGGATGCTCGCTGCGTTGTTTGCAATGTGACATGCGATGCTCCCGGATAAGCGGTAGCGCAGGTAAACTATACCAAAGACGATGCCCACGAGCGCCATGTCCACCGCCTTGAACCAGCCCCATCCGAAGAGCAGGTGGTATGCACCGAAGGCCATGCTCGAGGCGATGAGTGCTGCACCGTCGCCAAACCTGCGGAGCCTCTCAAGTATAACAGCGCGAAAGATAGCCTCCTCAAATACCGGTGCCGCTATGCCAACATAGAGGTTGAGGAGGAGAGGATTGAGTCCTGCCCACCAGGGCTTAGCCGGGAAGGTATGCGCCACAAGCCCCGGGAAGGCGGTGAAGAGCGCGCTCAGCAGGAGGTAGTTGGCAGCAAAGGTGGCGATGCCTATGACGAGCGGGGTGAGGCTCATGCTACACCCTCCTGCTCAGATTAATTAACAGCGCGACAAGGGTGATCGCAGAGGCGAAGTGCATGCTTGCCTCGTAGCCGTAGGCATGGGATATTGCACCGCCAAGCAGGGGACCGGCCGCCATGGATATACTCACAAAGGAACCGAGCAGCCCCACACTTGTGGCGGTCTCGGGATTATTCTCGGCGAGGTAGCGCAGAGAACCCACATAGAGCATCGAGTAAGAGAGAGCGAGGAAGACCTGAATTGGAAGCACCGCGGTATAGCTCTCCGCAAGAGTGTAGGAGAAGAAGACAAGCATGCTGAGCACAAGGCCAAGTTTTACAAGTTTTGCGGGGGAGGCGAAGTTGAGACGGCGCATTATGAAGAACTGGGCAAAGGTGTTTACGAAGTATATTACACCTATCCACAGCTTGCTCGCACCTAGCTCTGCCAGGTACAGCGGGAAGATTATCCATATCGCAAATGCTCCTGAGTGGCGGAGCAGATTGGGTATGTAAATGTGGTAGTTTCTTTTTATAAGGCTGAGCGGAAGCAGAGGGACCTCCATTCTTGTGGTTTTAACCTCCGGCAGGGTGAGTGCTACCCCAAAGGATACGAGGAAGAGGATGGAGCAAAGCGCAAACACCAGCCAGTAGGGAACAAGCTGGGCGGAGAAGTAGTGCTCTCCTGCTCCTGCAACTATGCCAGCGAGCAGGCTGCCAAAGGCCCAGCCCAGGGAGCCAAAGGCAGCGAGGTTCCCGAGCTTCTCACCGGCGTCATATGTGTATGCAATAAGGGGTGGGGTGAATATCCCCATCGTAAAGCCCGCGAAGGCACGAATGAGCATCAGCGATGTGGCATTGAAGGCAAGTATTTGAGCTGCATATGCAACTGTGGCAAGCGCGAGCCCGAGGAGAACGAAGCTTCTCCTTCCCCTTATATCTGAAGCTCTGCCAAAGATGTAGGAGGATATCAGCAGCGCCAGGCCGTAGGCAGTGCCTATTACTCCTATCTCAAAGCTGCTCGCACCTATAGCCTGAGAGTAGTTCGGCATGAATATTGAGCTCATCATTGCAGAGGCATAGCTCAGCAGGAGTATTATTCCGGCCTTCATCACAGATTCCTCACCGCACAGGTTAATAAACCTAAACCTGCTGGCACCGATTTGCGAGAATCCGGCACCTTTGGTAGTATACCTAACCTATTATCATATTCTGGTTTGCTATTCTATCCAGAACTTTTATATATGCACGCTGCGGGTATTATAATCTAAGTAAGATTGCGGCTGGGCGCTGGTTTGCTAACCGCCGCTTTTTCTTACCCCCCGTAGTACCTTCTTCTCCTCAACCTCTGGGTGTAGCTTATAATAGGGGCATAGATTATGCGCGGGCTGAGCAGGTGCACCCCGCCGACAGTGGCAATGCCTCTTAGATCGCGGCGCACCATGCTCATTAGCTCATTCCTCACAACACGGGTTGGTGCCTCTCCTGCCTCATATACAAAGGCGAGGCGGTGCAGCGCAAAGAGGGTTATGAAGAAGGCGATTAAGAAGTGAAAGTCGTAGCCTGTGAAGTCCATGAGCTTTATGTCTACCTCACGCCTGGGCTCAAACCACTGTATCACCAGCGACAGCCTGCGCTCCACAAAGAAGTCCAGCATCCAGCCCGAGATTAGGGCACCAAGGCCTGAGAAGAGCGCGGTCACCAGCGCTAGCGTTGCTAGGTAGCTGGTCGCCCTCTCAGGCGGTGAGAGCTTCGCTGCTATGTTGGCAGAGCACAGGTTGATACTTGCCACAGCGAAGCCCAGGGAGATGTGGAGTACGAAGATGAGCGGGAGCGTTAGAGCATGCCTGCCCGGCATGGTGGAGAAGGTCCACAGGAATATGCTCAGGGAGAAGACGCTGCCCGCTATCGCGAGCAGGGGTTTGTTGCCGTAGGCGTCGCTTATCTCGCCCAGGAAGCGCAGGAAGTATATGCTGGTGAGCTGGCTGACAACGTTGAGCACCATAACCACGGCGACGCTGAGATTGAGCACCTTGAACATGTACACCGCCAGGAAGGGCAGGACCATGTTCGAGGCGAGGCTCCACAGGGCGACAAAGTACACAAGGTTGCGGAAGTTCTCCTCCGCGAAGGGCTCAAAAATTACCCTGAAGGAAAACCTGCCGCTGTACATCTGCGGCTCATCTATACGGGAGACAAAGAAGGTGGAGAGCAGGCCAAGCAGGAAGGCGAAGAGGAAGACTAGGGAGTAGGCTTCTATGCTACCTGCACGGTCCAGGAAGTAGCCTGCCGCTATGGCGAGGGTGGGGGAGAGCGCCAAGCTGAGCCTCATCCTACGCGCATAGAACATGCCCCTTATCTCCAGTGGCACAAGGTCGCGCATCCAGGAGTTCCAGGCTGTGTTTGAAACCTTGGCCAAGAGGTAGTGCCCCGCCAGGAAGACCAGCAGCGCCTTCAGCGGACTGACCGGGAGCAGGGGAAGCGCGGCAATTAGCGCTATGAACAGCCTTGAGGCGATGGAGAAGGCCACAACTATGTATTTGCGCTTCTTCAGCCTCTCCACCAGGTAAATTGCCGGAAGCTGAATGAACTCCGCAAAGAAGGAGATGGCAGCTATAAGACCAATGTAGGAGTTGTCTGCACCCAGGGCTAGGGCATATGCCGCAAGGATGGGCCCTCCTGCGAGCACTGCCATTGCCTGGGAAAACATCCCGTCGTAGATGAGGTTGCTGAGACTTTCTCTCACTTCGCCTCCGGAGAGCCGTCTTTTAGGCTGGAGACGCTGCATACCCCTCCTTTAGATAACTTAGAAGGCGCAGCATCGGTAACCGTTTTGGAATTTTTGTACATGTTATGTGCCCAAAATTAGGCGTACCTAATTGGTGGTAGCATGCACTGTCATGAGAGCAAAAGCATTGCAAAGGCATCTCACAGAGTAGCGCTTGTGGGAAACCCCAATGTTGGTAAGAGTGTAATCTTTGGCTTTCTCACAGGGAAGTATGTAACTGTGAGCAACTATCCCGGCACGACGGTTGAGGTATCACAGGGTACTGCGAGCTTTGATAGTGAAACGCTGATTATCGACACCCCGGGTGTAAATGACTTAATACCCATGAGCGAGGACGAAAGGGTTACCAGGGATATCCTGCTCAACGAGGATTTAAGCGCCGTAGTGCAGGTTATAGATTCAAAGAACCTGCGCCGGGGGCTGCTTATAACACTGCAGCTTGCGGAGATGGGCCTGCCCTTTATAATAGTGCTCAACATGGAGGACGAGGCCAGGAGCAGGGGGATAAGCATAGACAGGGCAAGGCTAAGTGAAATTTTCCGTGTTCCCGTGATCTCAACAATAGCAACACAGAAAAAGGGACTGGGGAGGCTGATTAGAACTATCTCCAAAGCTAAGCGTTCTCCCTACTCATTTAGCTACTCCACTGAGATAGAAGAGGCTGTACAGAAAATCGCCTCTCTCCTGCCAGAAGCAAGAATATCCAGACGTGCCCTTGCCGTGATGCTACTTGCCGGAGACGAGAGCCTTGCACCGTGGCTTCATGCATCTGTGCCCGAGGAGACAATAGCAGAGATAGAAAAAATACGCCGCAGAGTACAGCGTAGGATAGGCGGTAGCCTGCACTATGCCATAAACCGCGACCGCCTGCGCATTGTGGATGAGATTGTGGAGAAGGTGGTTGAGAAAAGCGCCCCCCGTTCAGGGGAGACTCTCGCAAGGCTTGGTAACCTCACAATGCACCCTGTCTACGGCATCCCCTTCCTAATACTGGTACTTCTTGCAATGTACGAATTCGTTGGTGTATTCGGCGCGGGTACGCTGGTGGATTTCTTTGAAGGGGTCCTATTCGAGAAGTACATTAACCCCTTCGCAGAGCGTGTGGTCACGGCTACTGTACCGGTGCCCCTGATTCAGGAGCTACTGGTTGGTGAGTTTGGGATAATTACCATGGCCTTAACCTATGCGATAGCTATAATCCTGCCGATAGTGGGCACCTTCTTTATAGCCTTTGGAGTTCTCGAGGATTCTGGCTACCTCCCAAGACTTGCGATAATGACCAACCGTATTTTTAAGGTTATTGGCTTGAACGGCAAGGCTGTACTTCCCATGATCCTTGGCCTGGGCTGCGACACGATGGCGACACTCACAACGCGCATCCTGGAGACCAGGAAGGAGCGGATAATCGCAACGCTGCTTCTCGCCCTCGCGGTACCCTGCTCTGCTCAGCTGGGCGTTATCCTGGGAATGCTGGCAAGCTTATCAGCGAAGGCGGTGCTGATCTGGGCAGGTGTGGTTGTGATGGTAATGCTGCTTGTGGGCTTCCTGGCGGCGCGCCTGGTGAGAGGTGAAAGCACCGACTTCATACTTGAAATACCTCCTCTGCGTGTTCCCCAGCTCGGGAACATCGTAGCCAAGACCCTCGCCAGAATGGAGTGGTACCTGCGCGAGGCAGTGCCCCTCTTTATACTGGGCACACTGCTCCTCTTTGTTCTGGACAAGCTGGGTGCTCTTGTTGCGATTCGTAACTTTGCCTCACCGGTGGTGGTGAGCCTGCTCGGCCTGCCCAGCGAGGCGACTGATGCCTTTATTGTGGGCTTCCTGCGGCGTGACTACGGGGCAGCGGGCTTATTTGCCCTCGCAAGTAAGGGCATGCTCTCACCTGTGCAGATAGTGGTGGCGCTGGTTACAATAACCCTCTTCGTGCCCTGCATAGCCAACACTCTGATAATAATCAAAGAACGCGGCTTACGTGTGGCTCTCGCCATAGTGGGCTTCATTTTCCCCTTTGCATTTATTGTGGGTGCAGTGGTCAACTTCCTGCTCCGTCACCTGGGGGTGAGCCTTTGAAGTGCCCCCTGTGTGGCTACGAATTCGACGAGGCTCGTGAGGCATGCGCAGCATGCCCTATGCACACCAAGAGCTGCTCCCTCAAATGCTGCCCGCGGTGCGGCTATACTCTTGCCGGAGAATCAAAAATATTAAAGCTGATAAAGCGGATATGGAGGAGAAGAGATGAAAGCTGAACATCGTCACCGTCACGGGAGGCGCGTGGAGGAGCTTCTCGAGGAGATATGGACGCTGAGAGAAGAAGGCAAGGGCTCTCTCCCTGACCTGCTCGAATTTACAAAGGAGGATGACGCAGACCAGGTGATTGACTATATGGTGAAGCATGGGCTGATCACCCTCAGAGGTGAGGAGATAGAGCTAACGCGAACCGGCGAGGCCATTGCGCGGGAGATTGTGCGACGCCACCGCTTGGCGGAACGCCTTCTCAGCGATGTGCTTGAGGTGAGTGAGAGCCTCGCCGAAAGCCATGCCTGCGAGTTTGAGCACCTCCTCAGCCCGGAGGTTACAGACAGCGTTTGCACATTCCTGGGGCACCCTCCCACCTGTCCCCATGGCAAGCCTATCCCTCGCGGTGAGTGCTGTGCGAAATTCAGGCGTGAGCTCTCGCCACTGGTGCTCCCTCTCACAGAGCTGGAGGTTGGAAGTCAGGCCAAGATAGTCTTTATTGCGCCGAAGAGTCATGCCACTCTTGATCGGCTGGGAAGCATGGGGATAATACCGGGCAGCACGCTTAGGCTTCACCAGAAGCGCCCGGCTTTTGTAATACGCATAGGCGAAACTGACCTCGCAATAGACGAGGAGGTTGCCAGGCAGATATATGTTAAGAGGCTGGAGACATGATTTCGGAGAGCATGGAGGAGTACCTGGAGACGCTCTGGATTCTCCTCAAAGAGGAGAGTAGGAAGTACGCGAAGATAAATGAAATCGCAGAAAGCCTCAAAATCGCACCGCCGAGCGCTGTGGAGATGCTTAAGAAGATGGAGAAGCTGGGTCTGGTTGAGTATGAGCCACGGGTGGGGATCCAGCTTACAGAAAAGGGTGAGGCTCTCGCGAGACAGGTTATACGGAGCCACCGCCTGGCCGAGCTTCTGCTTACAGAGCTTCTCGATATGGAGCTGAACAGCGATGTGCACGAGCACGCGTGCGCCCTCGAGCATCACATAAGCGAGGCCATAGCCGAGGCGGTGTGCATAAAGCTGGGCCATCCCAGACGGTGTCCCCATGGCAAGCCCATACCTCGAGGAGAGTGTTGCGGAAGGGAGTAGACTACCACCCGTATTCTCCCACTAGAGGCACAAAAACACAGCCGCCAAGGTTTTCTTCCCTGTATTCGTCCTCTCCAACACGGGTTATTCTCATCAGCTCCTGACCTAGCTTGGAGCCAATGGGGATAAGGAGTTTGCCACCTATCTTAAGCTGACTCAACAGAGGCGGTGGAACGCGTGGAGCACCCGCAGTAACATAGATTCTATCATAGGGTGCCTTTTCCTCATAACCCTTCGTGCCGTCGCCCACCACTATGGTGACCCTGCCACAGCACCCTGCCCTGGAGATGTTCTCCCTTGCCCACTCCGCAAGCTTCGCATGCCTCTCCACAGAATAGACCTCTCCTCTGTCTGCGATTACGCTAACAACGCATGCATGGTAGCCTGAGCCGGTGCCTATCTCCAGTACTCTGTGGTGGCGCTCAATTTCAAGCGCCTCACACATTATTGCTATCATGTGCGGTGCACTTATTGTCTGACCCTCACCTATTGGCAGTGGTTCGTCGGAGTAGGCGTATTCCTTCTTATCCTCCGGCACAAATTCGTGCCTTGGCACGCGCAGCATCGCCTGTATAACCCTCTCGCTTCTGAGGTAGCCATAGCTTACGAGCCTTTCCACCATCTCGCGGCGCTTATCTTCGTAGCTTTTTCCTGCCATATATTCTCACTATCTCCTCCGCATAGGCAGAGCCGTGCTTAAGCATCCTGTCCTTTGTTTTAATTTTCTCTATTACGAAGGTTTCCCTGGGCGTAACCACAACCTCACCCACGCTGAAGACCCTCTCCCTGCTTGTGTGGATTTCACCAGAGGTGGTGATACCGCGAAAGTGGAGCGAGTACTTTACTCTGACGGGTATGGCAAGGGACACCCCCCACAGAGTTTTTATATCCTCAAGCTTTGCCTTCTTGACCCTCCTCCCGCTCTCTGTGTCTATGGCGGTAATCCGCACGGGTTCCTCCTCAACCACAATCTCATCGCCTATGCCCACCTCCTCCTCTGCAGGAAAATTCACAACCTTGCGCTCACTGGTTTCGTACCTGCTTATTACCACGCTTACCTCTTTTAAGCGAGGTTTGTCTGTGACCAGGTGAACATGCCCGCATTCTCTGCATTTCACCAGGAACTCGCTGCCCCGCTGCTTCACCACCTCGTGCTCCGTTTCTCTGCCGCATGCCTCGCAGTACATCGCACCACCAGATTTTTATTTTTTGTATTTAATCAGTAGGCTAATGATTGAAAAAGTTATAGTCTTTGCAAGAGGCCATAAGAACATCCTCGCGGAGCATCGCACAACCCTTGAGATTACAAAGGATGAAGAGATTTCGCCGAGAGGTGACTGCATTATCGCTGTCGCTGCGGACAAAGCTCTGGCGGACTTCCCTGAGCGTTTTAAGCGTCTGGCGAGAAACAGCGATGCAAGAATAACCCTTGTACTGAGGGCAGGTGACAGAGAGGTGACCATCGTTGGGAGAGGACATGAAAAGCTGAGTTTTACAGACACGAGAGATATAGTGGTGAGGAAGAGCAACTTCACCTGCGGAAGAACGCTTATGGTGAGCGCGAGCCACTCTGCCCGGGAACTCCCCCGCGACTTTGTTGCCCTGCTCCGGAGCCCGGAACAAAAGCTTATCGCCGAGATTACCGTTGAGGTTCCAGAGCCAGAGTGATAGATTCAGAAATAGTTTGCAATGTTTGCTTTTTAAATTCAGGTGGTGCCCCGGTAGCTCAGCTGGAAGAGCGGGTGACTTGTAATCACCAGGTCGGGGGTTCAAATCCCCCTCGGGGCTTGCCTTAGCCACCGCAAAAACCTCTGCTTTGGATTTTTCTATTTGTAGACGTCTCCCCTATAATCTATATCATAAATTTCGATTAGCCTATCCTCGGGGGTAAACTTTCAATAAAATCCTTATTTTACCCGTTCTTATCCGGTAAAAACCTTTCCATTTTCCTTTTAACTTTTTTACATCAACTGTAACATTTTCACC
>WANW01000067.1 GCA_015521615.1 Candidatus Hydrothermarchaeota archaeon | reverse complement strand
TTACAAGGCAGTATCTGAAAGGGAGAGAGACTGGGAGGATATTGAAGGGATACTTTTAAGAAGCGGGGAAGGTTCGACATGGAGTACCTTATACCCCGCATAAAAGAACTTTCAGCTATCTTAGAAAAGCCCGAGATATTTGAAAGGTTTAACAGGCTGATTGAAAAGACGTCCAGCCTGTAAACATTCTCTCGAGAGCTTAGTCTTACGATTTCTTGAGGTTAGCATAGCCCAGAGAAACATGCACCTCGACTCCGCACCGGCGCTCTTCGCAGCCATAGGTATAATCCTCCTTCTCATAAAGCTCAGGGTGCACGTGGGCTATGCCATAGTGGCTGGAGCCGGCTTTCTCGCCCTGGTCACGCTATCTATGCGCGAGGCCCTCTACCTCGGCTTCTCAACCCTTACAAGCTGGGCAACGCTTAAGCTCATGCTCATCCTCTTCTCCGTGCTTTTGCTGAGCTACACCATGGAGAGCGCGGGCATGCTCACGCGCCTGACCTCGGCACTCTCCAAGCTGGGCGGCGGGCTCACGCTCATAACGGTGCCCCTCCTCATAGGCCTCCTGCCCATGCCCGCAGGTGCGCTTGTCTCTGCGATGATGCTCTCGGGCATTGTGAGGGAGCAGGGCATAGCGCGGGAAAAAGCCACCTTCGCCAACTACTGGTTCCGCCACCTCTGGATACCCGTCTGGCCTCTTTACCCGGCGTTCATCATCACCATGGGTGTGGTCGAGGTAGACACGCTCCAGCTGGTGGAGATAAACCTGCCCCTAACCCTGGCAGCGCTTCTCGCTGGGCTGCTCCTCCTGAGGTTGAACGTGAGATTCAGGGCAGCTGGCAGCTTCAGAGAAACTCTACCCGAGCTTGCCTCCGGCGCCTGGCCCATAGCCGCGATAGTCCTGCTCGCTCTCGTGCTGAAGGTGGAGCTCGCCTTTGCCATGCCTGCTGTGCTCCTTCTCACCCTCGCCCATACCAGGCCAGATAAGCAGAAGCTTAAGGAGATATGCGGGAAGGCACTTGACAGGAGGATGGCGGTACTAATCTTCGGTGTTATGCTATTCCGCAACGCCATAGAGGCGAGCAGCGCGGCATCGCGGGTGATAGAACTGCTCAGCGGTGCTGGTTTGCCGGTACTGGCGGTGGCACCGCTGGTGAGCTTCCTCATAGGCTTCGCCGTTGGCATAGAGATGGCTCCACCCAGCATCGCCCTGCCGCTTTTCATATCCTTCGTGGGCAGGGGCGATGCAATCGTTGGGGAACACCTGCTGCTAATCTTCGCCGCGGGCTACCTCGGCGTGCAGCTCTCGCCCATGCACCTGTGCTTCACTGTGAGTGCGAGCTACTTCAAGGCAAGCATGAGCGGGGTTTACCGCTACGTCGCCTTAGCCAGCCTGCTGAGTTTTGCAATGGTGGCTGGGTTTGTTATTTTGCTGTGAAGCAATACAAAAAAGAAACTGAGACCATCTCATAAAGGGTCTTGTAGAGTTTTGGCATAGAATTTGCCGCAGGGGGGTCACTTTAGCAATAGCACCAGGTCGCGCCTTCCCGGCGTTACCTCGCTGCCCAGGCGCACCTCTATCTCGTCGCCCTCCTTCCACCCTGCGAGGCGCACAAGCTCGCGCGGGAGCTGTATGTAGTACTCGCCCTTCATTGTCTTCTGAAGCCTTACCATTCTCTCACCTCCTCCTACCTCTAAGCTTCCTCTCTACCAAGATTTTTATATTGTGACTGGAGAAGTAAAAAATTAGAGAGGTAATTACTAAGCCTATACATCCAGCACCCTGACTTCCTTGGCGTGGGTCTGGATGAACTCCCTTCTCGGCTCCACTTGGTCGCCCATGAGTATTGTGAAGATGCGGTCAGCCTCTATCGCATCTTCGACTGTAACCTTAAGTAGCGTCCTCTTCTTCGGGTCCATTGTTGTCTCCCAGAGCTGCTGCGGATTCATCTCTCCCAGACCCTTGTAGCGCTGCACAGTAACGCCGTCCCTTCCCAGCTTCTCCAGCACGCGCTCCAGCTCCTTCTCGGAGTATACGTACACTTCGCGCTTGCCCTTCTTCACCCTGTAGAGGGGAGGCTGGGCGATGTACACGTAGCCCCTCTCTATCAGGGGGAGCATGTAGCGGTAGAAGAAGGTGAGCAGAAGGGTGCGTATGTGCGCGCCGTCCACGTCGGCATCGGTCATTATTATAATCTTGTGGTAGCGCGCCTTCTCAACGTCGAACTCGTCGCCTATCCCGGCGCCTATCGCTGTTATCATCGCCCTGATCTCCTCGTTCTTGAGGATTTTATCAAGACGCGCCTTCTCCACGTTCAGAATCTTGCCGCGCAGCGGCAGAATCGCCTGGAAGCGCCGGTCGCGCCCCTGCTTTGCGCTGCCCCCTGCGGAGTCGCCCTCCACGATGTACAGCTCGCTCTTCGCCGGGTCGCGTTCCTGGCAGTCTGCCAGCTTGCCCGGCAGCCCCTGCCCATCCAGAGCGCTCTTCCTGCGCGCCAGCTCCCTCGCCTTGCGCGCAGCCTCTCTTGCGCGAGCTGCAAGAATGCTCTTCTGTATAATCTTCCTGGCGATGCTCGGGTTCTCCTCGAAGAACCTGCTCAGCCCCTCGTTCACCACGCTCTCCACTATCCCTTTGACCTCGCTGTTGCCCAGCTTTGTCTTTGTCTGCCCCTCGAACTGGGGCTCTGGAATGCGGATGCTGAGCACCGCTGTCAAGCCTTCGCGCACGTCCTCACCACTCAGGGTCACGTCGCCCTTGAGCAGGTTGTTCTTCTTCGCATACTCGTTGATAACCCTCGTTAAGGCGGAGCGGAAGCCCGTGACGTGGGTTCCACCCTCTATTGTATTTATGCTGTTCACAAAGGCGTAGAAGTTCTCGCGGAAGCTGGTGGTGTACTGCATCGCCAGCTCCACGTAGGTGGAATCGCGCTGTGTCTCGAAGTATATAACCTTGCGGTGCAGCGGCTCCCTGCCGGAGTTGAGCCACTTCACAAAGGCAATTAGACCACCAGAGTAGCTGAAGGTAACCTCCTTGCCTGTGCGCTCATCCTTGAGGACAATCTTTATGCCCTTGTTTAGAAAGGCAAGCTCCCTGAAGCGACTCGCGAGGGTGTCGAAGTTGAAGTCAGTAGTCTCAAAAATCTCGGGGTCAGGTTTAAAGGTAATCTTGGTGCCGGTGCGCTTGGCTCTGCCCACGACGCGCATCTTCTCAACAGGTTTACCGCGCTCAAAGCGCTGCCTGAACACCTTACCCTCGCGTCTAACCTCAGCCACAAGCCACTCGCTGAGCGCATTCACAACACTCACGCCCACGCCGTGCAGCCCGCCGGAGATGCGGTAGACCTTCTTTCCAAACTTCCCGCCGGCGTGGAGCATGGTAAGCGCTATCTCAAGTCCAGGCTTCTTGTACTTGGGGTGGATGTCCGTCGGTATCCCGCGCCCGTTGTCGGCAATGCTTATACTTCCGTCCTTGTGGATAGTAACCTCTATCTTGTTACAGTACCCTGCGAGGGCCTCGTCGATGCTGTTGTCCACCACCTCATAAACAAGGTGGTGAAGCCCCCGCGAGGATGTGGAGCCTATATACATGCCCGGGCGTCGCCTTACCGCTTCAAGGCCCTCAAGAACCTCAATGTCCTTCGCAGCGTACTCTTCTCCCATGCTCATCCCGAAAAACAGTTGTTCTAACGCAGATATAAATCTTTCAATTTCATATTATACTCCGCAGGATACCTTTATAATACCTTATTGAAATAAATCCCAAGCGAAGCAAAATGACGCGCAGAGAAGAGATAATTCGCGAACTGGCGCGGGAAAGCAGAAGTATTGACGAACTTGCCAGGCTATTCCAGTGTTCCCGCAGGGAGATTCTCGAGGACCTCAAGCATGTGCAGCGCAGCTTGAGGGCAAGGGGGAAGCGTCTCTTCGCCCTGCCTCCAGTTTGCAAATCCTGCGGGGAGGCTATAAATATTAAAAGAGTGAAAAACATTAAGCGCTGCCCGAAGTGCAGGTCGAGCAATGTCGCGCCTGCCAGGTTTATTATAAAGCGTGGTTAGAATGGAGCACGCCAGGAGAGAGCTGGACTACCTCAGAAGTATTCTCAGCGATAGCCGCCTCTCCCGACTAGACGTTGCCTCAAACCTTCAGGTGGTGCTGTACCACTACGCCAGGCACCTCCTCGTCCCGGAGCACATCAGCGAGGAGGAGCTCAGAGCAAGACTCGCGGAGAAGCGCCCGGGAGGGCATCCGCTCTACAACCTGATTGAGCTCATGGAGGAGAAGGGACTCGCATCGGAGGAATTCTCAAAGCTTGCGAGGCGCGTGGCGGAGGTTAACCTGCGCGTGGCGCGGGATGCAGAGGCGGAGGTGAGCCGCTCTGAGCTTGAGGAGCTGCTCCTGGCTATAGCAGGGCTGGTGGAGGCTGACCATGAAGACCTGGGTTGAGAAGTACCGCCCCCGCACCCTGAAGGAGGTTGCCGGAAACCCCCGCGCCATAGCGGCACTGCTCTCGTGGGTCAAAGAGTGGAAGACGGGCATGCCCAAGAAGCGTGCGCTGCTCCTCTATGGCCCACCCGGCTCCGGAAAGACCTCCGCCGCCTATGCCCTCGCCAGGGACCTGAACTACGACTACATTGAGCTCAATGCCAGCGACTGGCGCACCCGGGATGTTATAAACAGAATAGTGGGGAGCGCCTCCCGCTTCGGTACTCTGGACCCGGAGCGGGAGAAGAAGGTCATAATCCTGGACGAGGTGGATGGAATTCATGGCAGAGCCGAGTACGGCGGCCTGGCTGCGCTGAAGAAGCTCATAACCCAGAGCAGGCACCCCATAATTCTCATAGCCAACGACCCCTGGAAGCTTCCACCGGAGTTCAGAAGCTTAACCCAGATGGTGGAGTTCAAGCGCATAAACCAGAGGACTGTGCTGCGGGTGCTAAAGGAGATATGCCGCCGCGAGGGCATAGCCGCCGAGGAGAAGGTCCTAAAAATCATAGCTGCCAACTCAAATGGAGACCTGAGAAGCGCCATAAACGACCTCCAGGCTCTTGCCGAGGGCAGGAGGAAGCTCACCCTCGCGGATGCAGAGCTCCTCACAATGCGCGACGTGGAGATAAAGATTTTCGACACCCTGGTTAGGATACTCAAGACGGAGAGCATAGAGCGCGCAAGAGAGGCGGTACGTGAGAGCGGCGAGGAGCCGGACACCATACTGAAGTGGCTGGCCGAGAACCTCCCCCTGGAGTACCGCGACCCCGAGGACCTTGCAAGAGCCTACAACTACCTCTCCCGCGCAGACGTCTTCCAGGGCAGAATACTGCGCAGGCAGGACTGGGGGCTGCTCAGCTACATGATAGACCTGATGAGCGCTGGCGTTGCACTGGCAAAGAAGAGGAAGTACCCCGGCTACACCCGCTACCAGTACCCCAAGATTTTTGCGATGTACGCCCAGACTCGTGGAGAGAGGCAGAGCCTCGACGCTCTCGCTGAGAAGCTCCAGGGGAAGAAGGACGCCCACGTCAAAATCCACGCCTCAAAGCGCGTGATAAAGGAGGAGCTCATCCCCATGCTCACCCTGGTTATGAAGCACAACCCTGAGATGGCAGCACTCGCGGCAAGCGAGCTGGAGCTGGATCTCAAGGACATAAAACTCCTTACCGGCGATGAAAAGCTCGCCGGAGAGATTTACAAGAAAGCTGAGGAAATAACAAAAGAGAGAATGAGGCGCCTCGCGAAGGGGGACAGGACAAAGCAGGTCTCCCTCTGGGAGTTCTAGCTACTCTCTGGGGTACTTACCCCTGCTGAGGAAGTAGGACTTTCTGCGAAGGGCGTTCATCACAGTGCGGGCGCTCACCATTCCGACGATCTTGCCATCGTCGTCCACCACAGGGAGGTGGCGCACATAGCGACCCATCATACGCTCCGCCGCCTCCTCCACCGGCGCGTCCTGGTGTACCGTGGTTATGACCCTGCACATCACATGCTTCAGCTCGGTGCCGCACATTATGTCCACGAGCGAGGTCTTCTGCGTGTCCAGATTCTTAACCACCACCTCGCGCAGCATGTCGCGCTCTGTAAACATGCCTATTGGGTCGGTGGGCGTGCCCACAATGACGCTGCTTATGTTCTTCCTGACCATTATCTTCGCGGCCTCTGCAATCGTAGTGTCGGGGGGAACAAAAGTCGGGGCGTGCATTATCTCCTTTACCTTCATGTCCTAATATGGTAAACTTCACATTATAAATAACTTCCGACACCGCTCATGTCCCCTGCTTCGGGGCAAGCTCGGCCTCTTCAATTATGTAAACCCCGCTGTTTCCGCGCCACAGCTTTCTCGCCTTCTTGACCACCAGCCTCTGCCTGAAGAGGGGCATGTCCAGTACCAGCGTCTCCGCCTCGCCGCCCTCGAAGCCCAGGTGGAAGCGGTATTGCTTAGCGAGGCGCTTAAGCTCAGCCAGCTTCTCCCGCGTCACCACCACGCCCAGCCACTCCTCGCCCAGGCCTTCGGCGGCCACTGCAGTAATCATCACCTCAAAGCCGCTCGCCAGGAGCTCTTCCCAGTACTCCTCCGGCTCTATCCCCCAGAGGGGTGAATAGACCTCAAGACCGAGCTCTGAGCAGAGCTTCTCTATGCGTTCGCGCTGGTAGTTCGAGGCGAGTGCACCCGTTACCACGCCCTCAACCTCCCCCGCGACGCCTGCAAGAAGCCTGCGGAGGTCTTCAAGCTCGGCCTCCTTTTCTCCTACGGTTGTGCCCCTCACGAGGGGTATCCCCAGCGCTTTGGCTTGAAGCTCCACCAGCGCCGCATTGGGGTGGTGGAACATCCAGCTGTCCTCCCGCTCGGGGAGCATGTTCAGTATGTATTTAACCTCGTGCCCCGCCTTCACGGCTTTGTAGAGCGCAAAAACGCTGTCCTTGCCTCCGCTAACGAGCGCTGCCAGCTTCACTCTACCACCTGATTTCAAAGCCCTCGAACTCGCCGGTGTACTCCTCTTCCTTTGCCTCCACCTTGGTTACGCTGGCGTAGGGCGAACCCTCCCAGCACCAGCGCACCATCTCGTCTACGGCTCTGTCCTCGCCCTCAAAGACCGCCTCAACCCTGCCGTCGGGCAGATTTCTCACCCAGCCCTTTACCCCCAGCTCCTGCGCCTTTCTGCGGGTGTACTCGCGGTAGAACACGCCCTGCACCCTGCCGGAGATAAACACGTGCACACGCTTCATGGATAAAGCTATATGCGAAAGAGAATATTACTTTTTTCATCATGAAAAAGCTCAGAAAGGGCTTCACCACGGGAACCTGTGCCGCCGCCGCGGCAAAGGCGGCGACGCTGATGCTGCGCGGCGAGAGAAGAGAAAGGGTCAGCGTTGCCTTACCTTCCGGCGAAAGGGTGAGTCTCGGCGTAGCACAGCTCGAGATGCGCGAAGGCGCGGCGAGGGCGTGTGTGGTTAAGGACGCCGGCGATGACCCTGACGTTACCCACGGCGCGCTGATTTGCGCTGAGGTGAGGCGCTGCTCCGGCAGGGA
>WANW01000066.1 GCA_015521615.1 Candidatus Hydrothermarchaeota archaeon | reverse complement strand
GTCTAAATTTTAGTTTTGTTGGTATAACCCAACTTCCGTTGGGTGTTATTTCACAATAATCTGCCATAATATCCCAAAATTTTTCCGTTGATATATTAAAAAAAGAATATAATCCATCAACTTTCTCACAGTCATACTTGTTTAGGATTTTTCTTTTAATTGTTCTATTCCCCACTTTCCATTTAAATACATCCTCATTAGTAATATACAGAGTAGCCCTATCAATATATGCAGGTCTACCTTTCATATTACAAATATATGCAGTAATTCCAAAATAAATGCCAGTAAAATTGTCACTTCGATACATACCTCGCATATCTTTTAAATAAAAGAAATATTTTAGTTCTGGTTTACCATATTCTTCAGTAAATACTTCCTTTTGTATATTGTATGACGCATATGACACAAGAATTGCCATAAAAGATAATAAAATAGTGGCTAATGTTTTAAAGTAAATTTCGTTCTCTATCAGAAAATTTTTCATTTTGTTTGATACTTTTCCCATCTATTGGATAACCTCCTATTATCAATTCCTGTGCCCGTGGATCGGCGAGGGTATTCGCCCGCCGCGCTTCACGAAGGCCTCGCAGGAGTGCTCGCTTACAGGCATGACGTAGGCGTAGCCCAGCAGGCCTCCGAGCTCTACACGCTCGCCCTCCTTGCCCGCGAGGATCACCCTCACGCCGGTGGTCTTGTTGTTCATCACCCCTATGGCAGCCTCGTCGGCGATTAAGCCCGAGACGGTGCTCGCACTCGTGCTCGCGGGCAAAACCACCATGTCCAGGCCCACGCTGCAAACGCTGGTCATGGCGAGAAGCTTGTCTATGGTTATGGCGCCCTCGCGCGCAGCCTCAGCCATGCCCGCGTCCTCGCTCACGGGTATGAAGGCGCCGCTCAGCCCGCCCACGTAGCTGGTCGCCATCGTCCCGCCCTTCTTAACAGCGTCCACCAGCAGGGCGAGCGCAGCCACGCTCCCCGGGGCGCCGCAGCGCGCGATTCCCATAGCTTCGATTATCTTCGCCACGCTATCGCCGGGGAAGGGGGTAGGCGCTAACGAGAGGTCAACAATGCCGAAGCTCACCCCCAGGCGCCTGCTCAGCTCCCTGCCTATCAGCTCTCCCACGCGGGTTATCTTGAAGGCGGTGCGCTTTATAACCTCTGCCACCTCTCCCAGGCTTGCCTCGGGGTGCTTTTCCAGCACAGCCCTAACCACCCCAGGGCCTGAGATTCCCACGTTTAGCGCAGCTTCGCCTTCCCCCTCGCCGTGGAAGGCGCCCGCCATAAAGGGGTTGTCTCCGGGAGCATTCGCAAAGGTTACGAGGCGGGCACATGCCCTGTAGTCCAGCTCTGAGGTGCGCTTCACCACCTCCCCCATTTTGAGCACCGCATCCATGTTTATTCCCGCACGCGTTGTGGCGACGTTGACGGAGCTGCAAACGCGCTGCGTTCTGCTCAGCGCCTCGGGTATTGCATCGATAAGCGCCTCCTCAGCGGGGGTAAAGCCCTTCTCCACCAGCGCCGAGAATCCGCCTATGAAGTCCACCTCTAGCTTCGCAGCCGCACGCTCCAGGGCGAGGGCGGCGCGCACAGCCGCCTCTCTCCCCTCCTCCCCGCTTACACCATGCAGCGCGGGTGATATGACGTTGGCAAGGGGAGTAACAGCCACGCGCCTGTTCACTATCGCTATGCCGTACTTCTCCTCAAGAGCCTGAGCCTCGCTCACCAAGCGGGAGCCAACGCGCAGGAGCTTCTCCTCTATCAGCGAGCAGGTTTCGTCGATGTCCCGGGAGGCGCAGTCCTTGAGGCTCACCCCCAGCGTTACAGTGCGAATATCGAGGCGCTCCTCCAGCAGCATTCGCAGCGTTTCCAGAATCTCCTCCCTCTCGAGCATGGGCTCACCTATATCCGGTGCATGTAGCGGAAGATGTCCTCATGCTGGGCGATTATCTTAACCCGCTGCTCCTCCGCAACACTTGCGAGGCGGCGCTGGAGTTCCCGCAGGTCCTTGCCGGTGATGTCCACGATCAGCGTCATAGTCAGAATCCCTTGCACAACCGTCTGGCTTAAGTCTTCGATGTTTATCCCCAGCTCCGCACACGCGCTGGTTACGGCGGCAATTATGCCCGGGTGGTCCTCGCCTATAACCGTAATAACCGCCCGCTCCTTCTTCATGCTCTGCGTATTCTCGAGGGAGGTATTTATATTTGGCGCCGCGCGGTAAGCTTTTATCGCCTGCGGAGCTTAATTAAACCATGCGCGCCTTTGTGCACCTCGCGGCGGTGTGCTTCCTTCTCCTCTTCAGCGTCACCATGATCTACCCTGTGGTGAAGCACTACGTCATGGACAGGTACGGGGCCAGTATAGCCCAGGCGGGGATGTTTGTTGCGGTCAACCTCATCGCCTATGCGGTCTTCGCGCTGGTGTGGGGCGCCCTCTCCGACAGGCTGGGCAGGCGGAAGCCCTTCATCCTCGTCGGTCTCCTGGGCAACTCCCTCATGCTCCTCCTCCAGGCGAAGGCCCCGAGCTTGGGCTTTCTGATGCTCTTCAGGTTCATCGAGGGGATATTCACTGTGATGGTGTACTCCATAGCCATGGCGATGGTGCTGGACATAGCCGCGCGGGAGAGGTACGGCAGGGGCATGGGCGTCGTGGGCATGGGCATAGCCGCCGGCATGGCCTTCGGCTCGCCTACAGGAGGCATGCTGGGCGAGCGCGAGGCGGTGCTCCCCTTCTATGCGGCCGCGAGCATAATCTTCCTGGCCTTCCTGCTGGCGATGTTTTTGGGGGAGAGCGAGGTAAAGGCCTCACGCTCTGCGTTGCGCAGCTTCTCGCTGCTTGTGCAGAGGAAGCTGCTGCTGGTGCCCTACACCTTCTCCTTCATAGACCGCTTCACCGCTGGCTTCTTTGTGAGCGTCTTCCCCATAATGCTGGGCGTGGCCTACGGGATGAGCCCCAAGGAGATAGGGATGTACCTCTCCTCCTTCCTGATGCCCTTTGCGCTGCTCCAGTACCCCGGGGGCACGGTTGTGGATAGATACGGCAGGCTTAAGCCGCTGATCGCGGGCAGTGTTGTGTACGCGGTGTGCATCTCCCTCGTGGGTGTGCTTCATCCTCCAGCCATAGCAGGCGCGCTCTTCCTTGCGGGCATAATGGCGGCTGTCATGCTTCCCGCCTCAGCGGCGCTCAGCGGCGACCTTGCTCCTCGGGAGTCGAGGGGCGCAGCCATGGGCGGGTTCAACTTCTCCGGCTCCTTTGGCTTTGCTTTAGGTCCGGCGGTGGCGGGGGCGGTGGCAGAGAGCTACGGCTTCGCCGCAGCCTTTGGTTTAGCCGGCGCCTCTGTGCTTGTAAGCCTCCTTATCGCAGTGGCGCTTATTCGCAGGTGGAGGCTGTAGCTACTGGCTGCTCCTCCTCACGGCGAGGATGCTGGCAAGGAAGAAGGCGAGGGCAAAGGCGAGGAGCACAGCGAAGCTCGCGGTGGGGAACTCCCTGCCAAGCATTGCCGCGCGCAGACAGAGGGACGCGTGGGTCAGGGGGAGGAGCTTTATCAGCGCTGCAACCCAGGCCGGGACTGCCTGCAGCGAGAAGAAGGTTCCGCTTAAGAACATCATAGGCGTGATAAAGAGGGCGTTGAAGGTGTTCATGTCCTCGTGGCTCCATATCAGCATTCCCACCAGCATGCCTAAGCTGGCGAAGAGGAAGGAGGTTGCCAGAATTGTGGCCACTGCCTCAGCGCTCAGGCTCACCTCGGCACCGTAGAGATGGGCGAGCACCACTATTATCGCGGCGCTCAGCAGGCCGCGAAGCACGCCACCGAGAACCTTGCCCAGCACAATTGAGTGCGCCTCTATTGGAGCCACGAGGTAGTTCTCGAAGGTCTTTGTGTACCTGCGGGAGATGTTCAGCGCAACGCCCACGCTGGTGAAGCTGGCGTTCATGGTGCTCAGCGCAATTATACCCGGCACCACATAGTTCAGGTAGCTCACCCCCTCCAGCTGTATTCCCCTGCCCAGACCCCAGCCGAAGGCTGTGAGGAGCAGCAATGGATTCACCATGCCGGCGAAGAAGTAGCGCCAGAAGCGCCGCCTGAAGGTGAGAAGCTCCCTCTCGAAGACCACCAAGAAGTCCACTACTCTATCCTCCTGCCGGTGAGCTCTATGAAGACATCCTCCAGGTTGGTTTCCCTCACTGAGAAGTCGCACGCATCGCAGCGCGCATGCTCAGCGCCGTACTCCAGAGCCTCCTCCCGGGTGGGGAAGAACCTGCGCTCCGCCCTGCCTGAGTGGTACACCTCGACCGTGAAGCTGCCCAGTCTGCGCTTCAGCTGTGAGGGCGAGTCCAGTGCTATTAGTTCGCCCCTGTCTATTATCCCCACGCGGTCGCACAGCTGCTCCGCCTCCTCGATGTAGTGTGTGGTCATGAGCACAGTGACGCCCTCGCTGCGCAGGCTCCTTATCAAGTCCCATATCTTTCTGCGCGTCGCCGGGTCTAAGCCAACGGTGGGCTCGTCCAGAAAGAGCACCTCCGGCGAGTGCATCAGCGCCCTGGCGATAAGCAGCCTGCGCTTCATCCCGCCCGAGAAGTTCTCAACCAGGTCGTCGGCGCGCTCCTCCAGCCCGACAAAGGCGAGGAGCTCCTGTATCCTGCGCCTGCGCTCGCTGCGAGGCATGTGGTAGAGCCTGCCGTGAAACTCTAGGTTCTCCCTCGCGGTAAGCTCACCGTCCAAGTTGAGGTGCTGGGGGGCTATGCCTATTCTGCGCTTCACCGCCAGCGGCTCCTCAACCACGTCGTAGCCAGCTACCCAGGCTCTGCCGGAGCTGGGTTTTGTAAGGGTGGTGAGCATGCGTATCGTCGTGGTCTTGCCGGCGCCGTTGGGGCCCAGGAGCCCGAACACCTCTCCCCGTGCGACGCTGAAGGTGAGGCTGTGCACCGCCCTTATATCGCCGTAGTACTTCGTCAGCGCCTTCAGGCGGATCATTCCCTCACCTCAGCTTAGCCACCTCACGCATCAGCGCCCTTACGCGCTCCTCGCTCACTGGCTGAGAGGCTCTGCCCCCCTCCTTCAGGCTTGAGCCCACTATTGCGGCGTCGGCGACGCTCAGAAGCTTGGAGCAGTTTTCCACGCTGAGGCCGCTGCCGACTATAACAGGCACCTCCGTGCAGAGCCTCGCACGCTCAAGCTCCTCAACGCCGGGAGGCTCGCCCGTGGTCCTGCCGGTGAGAA
The DNA here is from genome assembly GCA_015521615.1 of Candidatus Hydrothermarchaeota archaeon. Classification (GTDB taxonomy): domain Archaea; phylum Hydrothermarchaeota; class Hydrothermarchaeia; order Hydrothermarchaeales; family BMS3B; genus Pyrohabitans. The sequence goes on along the minus strand of WANW01000066.1, from coordinate 7,025 downwards.
TCACCGCATCCGCAAGGCCGCGCTCCACGTTGCTGGCGATCTCCTCCTCCAGGCTCACCTCCGCCAGGGGAGAGGCGTGCTTCACGGCTATGTCCGCGAATATCTTAACGCGGCTGCCAAGCTTTGCCCTGTAGCGCAGGGTTTCGTGGGCCCTGCCCTGGATTACGCCCTCCCAGGCGAGCTTTGCGCCGGTGTGCACATTGACGCGAATAAACTCTCCGCGCACAGCGCTCGCTACAGCGAGAGCCGCAAGCGCATCGTTTCGCAGCACGTTTACCCCCACCGGCAGGGGCACCTCCCTCCTCACCTCCTCTATTATGGAGGTCATGTACGCAACCACGTGGGGTTCCACCCTGCCAGGCGAGAAGGGCACGTCGCCGTAGTTCTCAAAGAGCAGCGCGTCGACACCTCCATGGTAGAGCGCGAGCGCGTCACTCAGTGCACGGCTGCGCAGCTCCTCCTCGCCCTCGAAGCGTGGCGAGCCCGGCAGAGGGAGGAGATGAACCATGCCGATTATCGCCTTATCCTTATCGAAAAGTTTTATCATGAGAATAACCACTGCTTGCGAGGGATATAAAGCTTCAGGAGGCATGGCGTGTTCAGCATCCTCGTTGACCCGGAGAAGTGCCGAGGCGTGGGCGCCTGCAGGGCTGCATGCCCCAAGGGGCCCAAGATATGGGAGATCCGCGACGAGGGCGGGTCAAAGAGGTGTGTGGTCAAGGACCTCAGCTGGTGTCTTGCCTGTGCCAAGTGTGTCGCAGCCTGCCCTGAGGGTGCAATTACACTGCAGTGGTAGCAGATTTGTAAACTTTTGTTATACACCAGTGAAGCAAAATTTATTTGTTTGAAGAAGGGGGATATATTATTTCAGGAGGAAGTGAGAATTGAAATATGTAAGTGCAGACTGGAATATAAGTTTTGATGCATCCCTGCTTATGAACTCCGAGATTGTAACGGTTGCTCCAGAAACTAGCGTGAGCGAAGTCGCAAAGCTCATGATTGAGGAGAATATAGGCAGTGTTGCGGTTGTGGAAGACAACAAAATTGTGGGCATAATAACTGATCGCGATTTTACGCGCTGCGCAGCTATGGAAAAGCATGCCAGCAAGGCAGCAGAGCTGATGTCGTCACCGGTAATTACTGTTGATTACAGGGAAAATGTACTGGACATCGCGAGAAAGATGGGAGACCACAACATAAGGCACATATTTGTGGAGAAGGATGGTGAGATTATTGGCATAATCTCCCTGAGGGATATACTGAAAATTATGCCCGAGGCGATCTACTGCTACATACCTCACGCCGAGAAGAAGAATAAATAAGGGAAGGGGAGAACTCCCCTAAAGGGAGGATATCTCCTCATACCTCTTTTCAAGGATTGACTTGTGGATCTCGTTGGGCTTTCCGTAGTGGCAGCGCTCACACTTTGCTTTATGAATCTTTATGTAGTTGCCGTCGAAGTGGCAGAGCTGGCACACAAGCACGTCACCGGGACGCTTCTCCGGCACGCGGAAATCGCCCTCCTTTGTCATATGGCATGTCTGACACATCTTTACGCCCAGCTCTTCTATCTTCTTCTCGTGGATCTTGTGAATCTTCTGTCCGTGGCATGTGGTGCAGATTCTTGGAGGTTCAATGCCCTTCGCCTCATCCACCTTCATGAGCTTTGCAATCTGGTGGAAGGTTGATACATCACCGTGACAGTCGGCGCAGTTTATTTTAGTTATAACCTTCGTGGGCGCCTGTGTTTCGCCGGCAGGGGGCTTTTCCTCTTTTGCAGACGCCAGCTCGGCTTTTAGCTTGTTGAGCTCCGCCTCAAGGCTGGCGATCTGCTTGTCCTTTTTCTGTATCTGCTCCGAGTAGGTGGAGGATACATTCCCCATGTAGATCAGGGTCCCCACCAGAGCAATGGCTAAAACCGCAATAATAATTCCCGTTACCTTGCTCGCCATGTGTACCTACCTCCTCTTTTTATGAAAATCAGCCTTAAAGTACATTAAGAAAACTTATATAATTTTTGGTTGTCAGTCGAAGAGCAGTCTCTCCATTTTCCTTATGCTCTCCAGACCCTTTATTTCGTGGGGTAAAAGGGGCACCTCCACCAGCTCAACCTCCGGGTAGCTTCGCCTCAGCTCTTTTATGTAATTTTGCTGCATCTCTGCCATGCGGCGGTGAAGTTCACAATCTGGGTTCTTTACAACGCTGTTCACAACAATTTTGCCAACACCTATCCCGAAGCTCTCAAGCTCATGCATCAGACGCCTAAGCTGGGCAACGCTCAGCCCCTGGGGCATGGCAACAGGCACAACCTCCACCTGCGGTGACCTTAGGAAGTCGAGGAGCTCCTCGCTCAGCCTTCGCCAGCCCGCGATTATGTCAAAAATCTCCCTCCTGGGTTTCCTGAGCCCCAGGGTTTCTCGAATCTTCAGCATCGCCGAGTAGAGGCGCAGGTAAACCTTTGCCGCCTCGTCCAGGTGCTCTATGAAGATTATGGGCATTCTGAGGAGGCGCAGTGTGTGTCCCGCGGGGGCGGTGTCCCACACTATTCTGTCATACTCTCCGCTCCTCACGATACCTGCGATGTAGTCCAGCATGAACTCCTCGTCTATGCCCGGGGCGCTGCCAATGTAGTCTATTATCTCCTCCTGCACCGGCACCAGAGAGGAGAGCACCTCGTACACCTCGCCTCCGAACTTCTGCTTCCAGCGGCGGAGCACCTCCTCGGTGCTGAGCTCCAGGGCGTGCAGGTTGGGGGCAACCTCCACCGCGCGGTCACCAACCTCATGCTCGAAGATATCCCCCAGCGAGGGTGCAGGGTCAGAGGTGAGAATTAGGGTTCTGTATCCCTCACCTGCGAAGTGCAGCGCCGTGGCAGCGCTCAGCGTGGTCTTGCCAACACCACCCTTGCCAGCAAACATCACCACCCTTGCGTCTTCTCTGAGCCTGAGACCCATATAAATCACGCAACTGTTTTATTCGCCGGGGAATAAAAAGACTGTGATGAGGGTTGCCCGCATACTTATCGCCGGTGAAAGGAGCGGTGTGGGAAAAAGCACAGTGGTTACAGGAATAATTCGCGCTCTGGTAGAGGAGGGTATGAAGGTCCAGCCCTTCAAGGTCGGCCCGGACTACATAGACCCCGGCCATCATGCAGTGGCTGCTGGAATACCCTCGCGGAATCTGGATACCTGGCTCATGGGCGAGCGCGGTGTGCTGGAGTCCTTCCTTCTGGGCTCAAGGGGGAGGGACATTGCGGTTATAGAGGGTGCTATGGGGCTGTACGACGGCTTTGCAGGTGCCTACGAGGGAAGCAGTGCACACATAGCGAAGCTCACCTCCACGCCAGTGGTGCTGCTGGTGAACGCTTCGAAAATTGCCGGCACCATAGCGGCGCTCGTAAGTGGCTACAAAAGCTTCGACCCCGGGCTCAGCTTTGCTGGCGTTGTCCTAAATGGCGCTGGAAGTGAGAGCCATGCAAGGATGCTGGGGGAGGCGATTGAGAGCAAAACCGGCCTGTCCCTATTAGGCTGGCTGCCAAAGAACAGCGAGATAGAAATTCCGGAGCGCCACCTTGGCTTAATTCCCGCCGCGGAGCGGCAAGAGGAGGAGGTTTATCTAAAGCTGGCGGAGTTTGTGAGGGAGCATGTGGATATTGAGGCCATTCTGTGTGCCGCGAGAGATGCGCCGCCCTTACCAGAGCCGCCGGCAGGGGAGGAGAAGGAGCCGGCTGTTAGGGTGGGGGTCGCCCTGGATAAGGCCTTCAGCTTTTACTACTGGGAGAATTTTGAGATTATGCGCAGAGAAGGTGCCGAGGTGGTTTTCTTCTCGCCTATAGCTGATGATACTCTCCCTGAGGTGGATGGGCTCTACATAGGTGGTGGTTTCCCGGAGGTTTATGCCCGGGAGATAGCGCAGAACAGGAAGCTGATGAAGGAGATAAAGAAGAAGAGCGAGGAGGGCATACCAGTCTATGCAGAATGCGGTGGTATGATGTACCTAACAAAAGAGCTCATTGACCTGGATGGTAATACGCACAGAATGGCGGGTATTTTTGATGCTGTGGTTGAAATGACACCCAGGCTTCAGGCTGTGAGGTACACCCTGGCGAGGGGTGCGCTGGATACGCCTTTTTTCCGGGAGGGAGAGGTTTTTAAGGGGCACGAGTTCCACTACTCCAGGGTTGCTGACTTTGCCGATGACATTTCCTTTGCCTACTCACTGCAGCGTGGTGTGGGTATTGCAGAACACCGCGACGGCTTTATAAGCGATGCCACGCTGGCGAGCTACATGCATCTGCACTTTGCTGGGAGTAGAGATTTTCTGAGGAGCTTTTTAGCGGCATGTGCGGCGTCGCGCTAGGCGAGCAGGCGAAGTGCGCCTATGGTCAGGCGGTGGTACGCCTGCCTGGGAAAAATCTCCACCCTGCCCGAGCCGAAGCCTCCCAGAGCGAAGATGTCGCCCAGCACATCTCCTGCTACGTGCGGCAGGGTCTCGGCGGAGTAGCCCCGCAGGTAGGGCGTTGGCGCCCTAGCCACGAGAAGCCTCTCCTCCTCGCTGGCATTCTCCAGCACCAGCTCGTACTCCTGCGCACCTCTTGCAACGAATATCTCCACGCGGTCGCTGGGCAGGACGCGGATCTTGCCTTCGGGCAGGTTCAGAGCCACCTCGCGCTCAATTCTGCGCAGCCCGCCGGACAGCTTTCTAATGCCTGCGCTTCTCAGCTTTAGATACAGCTCCTCATCCAGCCTGCCGGAGGCGCTGCCTATAACCGCACAGGGAGGCTGCCCCTCTCGCAGGGCATCGCGGAAGCTCCGCCTGCTGAGGTCGTAGGCGCTGCTCAGCCCAGCCACGCTGGCGCAGGTTATGCCCGCCAGGTAGAGGCAGCCCAGGACGTGCTCCACCAGGTAGGCCTTTCTGTCCCCCGTGGCCAGGTCAACGCGTATATCTGCACGTGCAACATTCCCCACCTCTGCCTCTATGCCGTTGATGCTCAGCCTCTCGGCAGGGGAAATGTGCAGGTAGTCCACCTCCACCTCCCTTGCAAGGGTTGTTCGCGGAAGCATGCTCCTATCTACTACCAAAGCTTTTTATTTTCTTGCTTCGAGTTAGCAGCGATGCGCGAGCAGCTTGTGGAGCTCATACGCCTGGCAGTGACATCATTACCCAAGGAGGTGGAGCAGGCGCTGCAGCAGGCCCTTGAGCGTGAGAAGAATTCTCTGGCAAAGCTGCAGCTTGAGGTCATGCTTAAGAATGTAGCCTATGCCAGGGAGCGTTCTCTGCCTTTGTGTCAGGACACCGGCATGCCCATCTTCTTTGTGCGCGGCTTCAGCAACCTCGCGGAAGTGGTGGAGGAGCTCAGGCAGGCGGTGAGAGAGGCCACCACAAGGGTGCCCCTGCGCCCCAGTGTGGTGGATGCGCTTACCAGGGAAAACACCGGCGACAACACCGGCGAGGGCGTGCCGGTAATCCACTTCCTCCCGGGAGATGAGAAGAGCATAACCTTCCTCGCCAAGGGCGCTGGAAGCGAGAATGTCTCGCGGGCAAAAATGCTCCCCGCGCGGGAAGGTGTCGCCGGGATAAAGCGCTTTGTGGTTGAGACACTGCGCAGTGCCGGTGCAAAGCCCTGTCCGCCTGTGATAGTGGGCGTCGGCATAGGCGGCACCCTTGAGCATGCCGCCATGCTCGCGAAGGAGGCGCTGCTTCTTCCCCTAGGTGAAAGAAATTCCCGTGAGGAGCTTTCGAGGCTTGAGCAGGAGCTTCTGGAGGAGATAAACGCCCTGGGAATAGGGGCGATGGGAATGGGTGGCAATACAACGTGCCTCGGGGTGAAGGTGCTTACCTCTGCCTGCCACACCGCCTCCCTACCCGTGGCTGTGAGTGTGCAGTGCTGGGCGCACCGCTACGCGAGGCTGCGCAGGGTCAATGAGGAGTGGGTGGTGGAGCAGTGAGGGAGCTTTCCACTCCTGTAAGCAGGGAAGAGGTGCTCTCGCTTCGTGCCGGAGAGGTGGTCTATCTTAGCGGGGTGATTGTAACCGCCCGGGATAGAGCCCATCGCCGTGCGCTTGAGGAGGGCCAGGCACCGGTCAGCTTCAACGTAATCTACCACTGCGGGCCCCTTGTCAGGAGGAGGGACGACGCCTGGGAGGTGCTTTCTGCAGGGCCGACGACGAGCGCGCGCATGGAGCCTTACCTCGAGCAGCTGCTTGAGAGGTTCTCCACCAGGCTGATAATAGGGAAGGGCGGCTTTTCAAAAGCGGCAAGAGGGCTTCTAAAAAAGCACGCCTGTGCCTACCTCGCCTTCACAGGCGGCGCTGGCGCGCTTGCCGCCAGAGCGGTAAAGCGCGTGCGCGGGGTGCACTGGCTGGAGCTGGGCATACCCGAGGCGCTGTGGGTGCTTGAAGTGGAGAGATTCGGCCCTCTGATCGTGGCTATGGACGCCCACGGCGAGAGTGTTTACCAGGGATGAGATTCTGAAAAACAGCCCCTACTCGATGAACTCCACTTCTATCTCCAGCTTCTGTGCGATCTCGCTCTGTTTTTATCGCTGGTTAAAAGCCTGCCGTATTTCTGAGCCTGAGCTATATATAACGCATCATATATAGAAACTTTTTCCTCTCTTGAGCTTCTTTTAAAGCATTGAACATAAGTAAAGCGTCTTCAAGGGATATTTTAAGCCCCTTTCCGAAAATTTACAAACTAAGCCTCAGCCGGCTCTAAGGTGATTTTCAGCGGAAGCTCTATTTCAGCCTTTTTCCCCCTGGTGCGCTTTTTAAAGTTGAGTATGATAATGCCTTTTACAACTCCCTCCTCCACCCTTTCCCAGATGTCATTGCCAATATCTCTGAAGTAGCCCTTTTTCTTTCCAAATCCAATTTCCAGAAGGTCTCCCTCTTCGTCAAACCATATTTTCATTTTTCCATTTTGTGACACCTTTCTTTACATCACCCACTAAACCCCTCCAGAAACTCCTCCACCTCTTCCTTCGTCGGCAGACCGGCGCGCGCCCCCACCTGCGCTATGCACCT
>WANW01000065.1 GCA_015521615.1 Candidatus Hydrothermarchaeota archaeon | reverse complement strand
TCCTCGGGCGCCGGAGCTTTCGGAGGAGGATCCTTCCAGACCTCTCCCCCTATCGGGTATTAGCCCCAGTTTCCCGGGGTTATCCCCGACCCGAGGGTAGATTACCCACGTGTTACTGAGCCGTCCGCCCCTGACTTCCCTCCCGAAGGAGAGAAGCCCGGTCGACTCGCATGGCTTAGGCGGACCCCAATAGCAGTGGCCTCCGGCAGGATCAACCGGAATTAGGATTGGCGGGGTTTCCCTGCCCATGTGTTTTTAACAAGCACCACTAACCGGGTTTCACCACTGCCGAGCCTACATCAGACCCAAGCGATAAGCTTGAGCCCTCATTGCTGTCATCAACCCTCTTCCGAGGGTTTCAAAAGAGATCCTCGCGCTCATGCGCGAGCTATAGCGCAGCCAGGATTTTTAATGCCCTTCATCTCAGGCTCCTCGCCTCCTCCGGGCATTTCGCCGAAGGCTGCGCCCTTATTATTAAGGGGATGTTAACCTCTTATAACCAATTTTGAGTTTCTGAGAGGTTAATCGGTGTGTATCTTATTGTGCACATGCCGTGTGAAAGCAATGTTGTAAGCCTCCACGGCGTGTTCCATATACCAGCCAATCACGAGTGCAAGGGTTGTTGTAGGTTATCGTCTGGGCATGCAGAGGATTTCCCTCACCCGCAAATCGAAGAAGCGGTTCATGTTCGCGGGACGAAGCACGCATGCGGTGTCCACACCTACTCCACCTGTGCCGCCCAGGGCTATGATGTCTTCGTGCGGGGAAACCCTGCCGGCATCGCACGCCATTATTGACACCTCCACGCAGGTCTTCAACCCCTGTCCGAAGAGCGCGCGGAGTGTTTCTGCCACCACCTCCACGGTGGAAATTCCACCAAAGCGGCGTGAGAAGGAGCGCTCCACACCGCTGAGCGCATGCGTCGCCATAACTATGGGTACGCCCGCCTCTTCAAGGGTGCGGCGGTTCTCTTCCTTCAGATCAACGCTTCCCGGCGAAGAGAAGCCCGCATGGTAGGTTACGGCGATTAGTTCCACATCCAAGCCGGAGAAAGCCTTAACAGCCCTGACAGCGGTTGCACCCGAGGCGCTTGCAACCACCACCTTCTCCACGTCGCCCTCTTCGAGGCGCTCCCTCACAATGCGTATGACCTCATCGGTGTTCTCCTTACCCGGAGAATCAAAGTAGACTATCTTCCTCTCCATCGCTCAGCCTCCAAAGCTTATTATAGCAGTAGATGCAAGCTTAGCCCATGCTTGAGATACTCGCCCACAATGGTCCTGCCCGCCTTGGAGTATGGCACTACGCGGATAAAAAGATTCCCACCCCCAACTTCCTCCTCAACATAACCCCTGCCACTTCCCGATTAAAGCATGAGGTTTACATCGCCCCTCATTGGGTGCGCACCTCCAGAGGCCCCCTGGTGGTGCACTACGGCACCCTTGCAGGAAGTGCAAAAATTGGACGCTTTGGTATACTGCCAGGCGCCAGCTTTGGCTTCGACATAGCAAGGGAGCTGGCAGAGCTTGGGGTGGAGAAGACCCTAGCCCTTGCGGAGCGTTATCCTGAGTATGGCGCTATAATTGAAGGGGGTAAATACCCTGACCTGAGGGAAAGTGCCGCCCGCCAGCTTGCGTCACGCAGCCTTCTCACAATAGCTAGCGGCGCAAGGCTGTGCCAGCGCCCAAGGCTGCTGGTGGAGGTACTAACCCGTGTTAGAGAAGTAATAAATCCAAACACAGCACTCTACCTGCCCGGTGCCCCTACAGCACTTCTACCTGTGCTTGTATATATGGGTGTGGACCTATTCGATACGAGCTATGCCATACGCGCTGCGCTGCGCGGGAGTTACATAACCGCCAGCGAAAGCTACCCCATTGCCAGACTGAAAGAGCTTCCATGCACCTGCGAAGTGTGCGCAAAAAATGACGGAGAAAAGCTACAGAACAACCTGCACCTGCTGGTGAAGCACAACATAAACGTACTCCGCGGTGTTATGGCAGAGATAAGGGAGAGCATACGCACCGGGAGATTCACAAAGCTGGTGGAGATGAGCGCAAATGCATCGACACAGGCAATGGCAGCACTCCGCATACTCTACAGGGAAAAATATGAATTTCTTGAAAAGTACACCCCAATTGCGCCCTAGAGGGCAGCCATAAGCTCCTTCAGAACATTCAGCGCCCTCTCCCCTCTCGGCGTAATAAGGTACTCCTTATTTGAGTTCTGGTCCACAAGCGATGCCTCCTTGAGCTGGCGCAGATGGAAGCTCAGCTTGGTGGGGTCATCGATGTTAATCCTGCTGAGTATCCTGCTGAATGAAGCCCTACCCTCTGCCTCGATTATCTTAAGCGCATTCCTCCGTATAGGATTCGCCAGGACCTTGAGTGTCGTTTCCAGCTCAACTTCCACATCTCTGGGTGTTGAAAGGAACTCCTCCCTGAATTTCGCCTCTTCGAGGACGCGCTTTATGGATGACTGTATCTCATTTATCTTGAAGGGCTTGGCTATATAGTCACTCGCCCCGCGCTTCATCGCCTCCACGGCGTTCTCTATCGTGGCAAAGGCGGTAATCATAATAACCTGTGTTTTTGGCTTAACCCGCTTAACGTGGGTTAAAATTTCCATTCCATCAACCTTTGGCATTAGCAGGTCTGTTATAACCACATCGTAGCTTTCGCTATCAATCTTCTGAAGGGCCTCCTCTCCTGAGAGGACATATTCAACCTCAAAGCCCTCATCGGATAGAATCTCCGCAAGGGTTTCACATATCTGCAGGTCGTCGTCCACGATGAGTATTCTCGCCATAATTTTACCTCATTAAATTATTTTTTAACTATTCTCATATATCTTATTTTCTGTCCCACTATATTCCACTGGAAGAGTTATTGTAAAGGTTGTGCCCTTTCCAAGTTCACTTTCAACCTCTATTCTCCCGCCATGCCTCTCCACTATACCATGGGCTATCGCAAGCCCCAGACCGGTGCCCTTGCCCAGCTCCTTTGTGGTGAAAAAGGGCTCAAATATTCTGGACATATATTCTTTTGGAATCCCCCTGCCCGTATCGCTTATCTTTATGACCACTTCACCATCCCTAACCCTGGTGCTTACTGAAATCTCCCCTTTGTCGTCTATTGCCTGGATAGCGTTGAGGATAACATTTGTAAACACCTGTCTGAGCTGGAGCTCATCGCCCTTAATCAAGGGCAGTTCTCCAAAATCCTTCTTCAGAGTTATGCCCTTCATCTGGAGACTGAGCTCTTCAAGTACCCGTGTCAGGAGGCTGTTGATATCCACATCGCTAATTTCCGGCGTCACCTGACGTGCAAAGTTGAGAAGGCTCCTGGCAATCCTCGCGGCGCCCTCCACCTGCCTCTCTATAACCTTCAACTTCTTCTGTACCTTTTCATCGTTCACCTCCCGCATAAGCTGCTCTGTAATCAGGGTAACGCTGGTAAGGGGATTATTTATCTCATGGGCAACGCCAGCGGCAAGCTGTCCAATGGAAGCCAGTTTCTCGGCCTCGAATATCTGCTTCTCGAGCCTCTCCCTCTCCTTCTCAGATGTTATATCCCTAGCCACACCTATCAGGGCAGTTGCTCTACCCCTTGCATCAAAAATCTGCCTCATACTCAGATAAGCTGGAAAGGTCTCGCCATTGCTGCGCTTTAGCACAACCTCACCATCGTATCTTCCCCTCTCAACCACAGCCTCCAAAATCTCCACAGCCTGTGATGAGTCTTCAAATACCGTCTCAATATGTCTTCCCACCAGGTCCTTTTGAGGGTGGCCGAACATCTCCTCTGCAGAACGATTGCAAGAGAGGATGTGCCCATCAAAGGTTGTGGTTATTATCGCCAGGTCTACTGTATTGAGAATACTGGAAACAAACTCACTCTGCTCCCTCAACGCCGCCTCAAAGCGGCGGCGCTCTTCAATTGAATGCTCAACTATAAAACCCACCACTGGAAATAGAATGGTCAGCACAACTATTGTAACATGTTCATAAAAATCGTCCACCATGTGAAAGTAGAATTCTTTCTGCCCAAAAATGACATACTCATAGCCAAAGTAGGCAGCAGAGGTGGTTATACCGAACAGGGAGATGGTTATCCCGAGTATGTACTTTCTAAGCGTCTCCACAACGCCCATCGTATACTAATTAAATCCAGCCTTCTCCAAAAATTACTAAAATCCTCTTTAAAATTTTTAAAGGCCCCTTTAACTATTCAGGTATTCCTGCCTTGCCTCAGCTCTTCTCTGAGCCTCTCTCTTAAAGATAGGAAGAACCTCTGGGCGATCTCTGTACGATAGTCAGCATAGCTCCAGGGCAGAGACTGAAATCTCCCATTCACATAAATCAGTGCCACCTCGGCGAAAACCCCCTGCCCCAGATAAACCCTGTGGGCACGCTCCTTTGTTGTGGACAGCACCACACTGCCAAGAGTAACATAACCAGGGTCCAGGTTCACCCTCCTCCTTTGTCCTACTGAAAACCTGTCCTCAATTTTAATGCATTTTAGCTTCGCATCCACGAGCTTATCTCTCTCTAAAGGCTCCTTAAAGGCAATAAATAGCTTTTTTAGCCCATTCCCAAACTCCTCTTCATAGTAGCGGGTAAAATTGAACTCAAATACCTCGCTCTCAAAATCAAGCCTGCCAAAAGCTTTCTCCAGCTCTGCAATCGCTCTTTTGAGCACCTCTTCCTCCCTGAACATAGCAGCCACAAAGAATTTGGCAGGTGCGGGGGACATAATACCACCTTATCAAATTTGATTATAGACATTAATGTTGGTAGCGAGGAATGTAAAGATACCGGAGGCAGAGATATACAGACATTCTTAGACGAGTGGATTGCCGTCAAGGTACGAGAGAAGGAAAAGAGGGAGAGGGAACCTCAAGAAGCAAGACCTGCACGTTATGTCCGGCTTAGGCCACGGGGCTACCCGCTGCGTGATATTTCCCGAACCACGCCGCTCAGCATAACTGACGAAAGGCTTTTTGAGATTTATGCAAAGGAGCAGTGGCTGGGCGCAACAGTAGCTAAAGGTGACATCCTCTTCGACCAGCGGCTTATACCGGACTACGCCTTTGAGGTTGTGAAGGTCCTGCCCCGAGGCGAGGTTACAATAACCGAGGACACGCGCATCTACGTCGAGAAGCCTGAGCCAGAGCGCAAGCCCGTGGCTAAGGTAACTTTCAGTGACATTATAGGTCATGAGGACGTAAAGCGCAAGTGCAGAATTATAATGAAGTACCTTCTGGACCCAAAGCGCTTTGGAGAGTGGGCACCAAAGAATGTGCTCTTCTATGGCCCACCTGGCACTGGTAAGACAATGACCGCTAAGGCTCTGGCCAATGAGACCCAGGCCAAGCTTTTCCTGATTCGTGCCACAGATTTAATAGGTGAGTATGTCGGCGATGGAAGCAAGCGCATTCACGAGCTTTACCTTGCTGCCAAGGAAGCTTCGCCCAGTGTGGTATTCATAGACGAACTCGACGCAATAGGTCTGGACAGGAGCTATCAGAGCATACGCGGAGATGTTAGTGAGGTGGTTAATGCGTTGCTCACCGAGCTTGAGGGGATACATGAGAATATCGGCGTTGTAACGATAGCAGCCACCAACAATCCAACGCTGCTCGACCGCGCACTGCGAAGCCGCTTCGAGGAGGAGATACCCTTCCAGCTGCCAACAGAGAAGGAGAGATATGAGATTCTCAGACACTATGCAGCAAAGTTACCCATCCCGGTGGAAGCTGACTTGAGAGAGTTTGCAAAGCGCACTCCCAACTTCTCCGGGCGAGACCTTAAAGACAAGCTCCTGAAAGTAGCACTCCATCGTGCCATTCTGGAGGACTCCCCTGCAATTAAGAAGGAGCATCTTGAGTATGCGCTCAGGCGTATACCGGCGATGCCAGAGCCAAAGGAGCTGTACGTGTAGCAATCTTTTTATCCTTCCTTTTTTAATCTTCCTCACATGAAGATAGTCCCACTGCTGTGCAACTCTCCGCCAGAAGCAGAGGCGCTGAGAAGATATAGGATACAGCTTCTCAACGCCAGAAACATCGCGGGCAGAGAGCATGTGGAGTTTGCTGTCGAGCAGGCGAGGCGAGCGTTTGAGAGAGGAGAGAACATATCCAGCGATTTTCTCATAGAAGTACTGGTGCGCGCCTCAGCCACGAGGCAAATAAAAGTCGCTATTGAGAGACTGGGTATAGGCCACACCGGGGAGATTGTTGCTCTGGGGGAGGAGATACCCGATGAATTTCTGAGGCGCTATTTCTGCCGTGAATGTGACGATGTGCTGGAGGTAACCCAGGAAAAGTATCAGCGCCTGAAGGAGATATACGGAATCACGGAGGAGGAAATTCGCACACTGGCAGAGGAGAACTTCCAGAGCAAGGTGCAGGTGCTTAAGGAGCTTATTAAAGAGAGGATTGCCCTGCTAAATGCCGAGTAATACAAAAGTTTATTAACGGGAGTAATAAAACATTTTTCTGATGTTCGACCTCCCAACACCCGAGGACCTGAAAAGGTGCCGGAAACGTCTTGGACTAACCCAAACTGAGCTTGCCCAGAAGGCGGGTGTGAGTCAGTCTCTTATTGCAAGAATAGAGGCAGGTGATATAGACCCCAGACTATCCACGCTGCGCAAAATTGTTAACGCCCTAAAGGAGAATGACACAAAGGTAATCCCTGTGGAAAGAATAATGAAATCTCCTGTTATCCATGTTTCACCAAACGACACCATCGGCGAGGCTTCCCGCTTAATGGAAAAGCATGGCATCTCCCAGTTACCGGTGCTTGAGCATGGTGTGCAGGTGGGCTGCATCACCGAGGACCAGGTGCTTAAAGCTCTCGACTTCGATGAGCCAGCGAAGATAAGGGTTAAACGCGTTGCCGAGGTTATGGCTGAGGGATTTCCAACGGTTAGCAAGGACACCGACGTAAAGGTGGTGTCTAAGCTGATTGAGAGCAACCGCGCAGTACTTGTTGTGGAAAAAGGCAAGGTGAAGGGCATAGTAACCAAGGCAGACCTCCTGAGGCTTATGGGATAGATTCGGAAAGGTTTATCTATGCGTCCTAGCTATGCATAACTCATGGATTTCACCGACCTGAGCTTTGCCCTGGAAGACTATGTGCTGCCAAATGCGATGTACATTGCCGCTGCTGCTGTTTCTGCTGTAGCTCTTGCTGTTTTTTACAGACGCCGCCGCGGCTCAAGGAAGGAAGAGAAGATTGATGCCCTGGAAAAGTCCGAGGCCGAGAAGGCGAAGCTTCTGAAGCAGATCGAGGCGCTTGAAGAGGAGAAGCACTCCCTTGAGGAGGAGCTTGCAAGGCTCCGGGAGGCGCTTGAGGCTGAGAGGGAGGAGCGCGCCGCAAGAGATGCTGAAGTGGATGAAAAGCTGAAGGCTGCAGAAAAGGAGCTTATGAAAATCGGCACCCTCAAGGATGAGATAGAGCTCCTCAGGCGTAGGATAGGAGAGCTTGAGCAGGAAAAGAAGGCTTTAGAGGAGAAGTACATCGCCGAGATGCAGGCGCAGAAGGTGGAGTTTGAGGTCAAGCTCAAGGAGAAAGACAAGGAGGTGCAGGAGGCGCAGCTTCGCGCCGAGAGGGAGAAGAACGAGATAAGGAAGGAGTATGAGCAGAAAATTCTGGAGCTGGAGAAGAGCATCGACGACCAGGCGCTGGAGCATCAGAAGGTGATTGAGAAGCTGAAGCAGGAATACGAACTCAAGATTAAGGCGCTTGAGGACAGGATGAAGGCGATGGAGAGGGAGCATGAGGAAGAGATAGAGGCGCTTAAGGCGGAGGCTGAAAGGGAGAAGGAGGAGGAGCTGACGAAGCTTAAGGCAGAAATGGAGGCTGAGGTGGAGAGATATGAGCGCAGGATACGCGAGCTTAAGGAGAAGACAAAGGAGACGGTGCAGAAGGTTATAGAGGATAAGGAGGAGCTCATAAAGGCTCTTCGCGAGGAGGTTGAAGAGCTGAAGACGCAGAATGAGAAGCTCAGGGAGCAGATAAGGCTTATGGAGATAGAGAGGCTGTAGAAAATGGCAGCGATTTTCTATCTTTACGGCGAGGCGTTCACGCCTGTGCATGTGGTGGCTGCTGCAATACCGGCAGCTGTGGCTCTTTTTATTGCACTGCGTCTCCGGACTGCGGCGCAGAACATAGAGAAGCTCAGAAAGAGGGTGGAGGAGATTGACAACGAGAAGGCAGAGCTTTTCTCAAAGAAGGAAGCACTGGAAAAGGAAGTGGAGGAGCTGAGAACCAGACTTCAGGAGCTTGAGAGGGAGTACCTAGAGAAAAAAGAGGAGCTTGAGGAACGCGAAAAAAGCATTGCTGAGAAGGAGAAGACCCTGGAGGAGGAGCTTCTGAAGGTAAGTGCGATGCGGGATACTATAGAGATGTACCGCGAGAAGGTGGCTATGCTTGAAGGCGAGATAGAGAGGTTAAAGCGAGAGGCTGAGGAGAGGGAGGAGGCGTACAGGAAGGAGCTCGAGAATGTTAGGAGAAAGTTTGAGGAGCAGTCGAAGGAGATTAAATCAAAGGCAAAGGAGATAGTGTCCAAATTTTCGGAGGAAAAGGACGCAAGAATAAAAGCTCTCGAGGCTGAGAACGAGGAGCTTAAGAAGAAGGTGGAGGAGCTCACAAAGAGGCTTTCGCTGTGGGAGTCGGTGGAGGATCTATGAGGCTTGCGGCGGAGTTTTCTGAGCTTGCAGAGGAGGGCAGGAAGCTGCACGACCGCGACTACGTCGAGCTTGCGTCGAGCTACAGGGACTGGAGCCTGAGAGCGCTCAACTCGCTGATTGAGCTCTTCGGCAGGGACTCGGAGCTGACCCGCGATTTTATAAACGACAAAGTCATAGCAGAGGAGCTCATCTCAAAGCTCGCCTCGCGCGGCGCACTTTCGGGGGTGTCGCGCTTTTTGAGCTCAGATGCGAGGAGGCTTCGCCTTCTTCTTGACAGGCAGGTGGCGATCCTTACCGCGGCTTCCGGCGCAGCTGAGAGCGCGGTGCTCAGGCTTAAGGGCAGGCTGAAGCGTCGCAT
>WANW01000064.1 GCA_015521615.1 Candidatus Hydrothermarchaeota archaeon | reverse complement strand
CTATAAGCGCGCGCTCCATCTCCCTGCGCACCGGCTTTGACTTTAAGCCAATCTCGCTGTACCTGACTATAATCATAACCTCTCCGCCAAGCCCAACGTTTATAAACCTTGCAGCTATTGCCCCTCCTTTGTAGCCAGCGCAACCTGACGCTTGTAGCTCTTTAAGCAGATGGGACAGCAGAAGTAGCGCTCCACATTCCTGAACTTGTACACATGGGGCTTGGAAATCCTGCTGCCGCAGTACTCGCAGGTTAGCTCGGCCTTAATCATCTCCACAGGCGGCTCTGCCTCCTTCAGCATGGCCGTCACCACCTCTGCCTCCAGCGACTCCGCTACACCTCGCAACGTATCCACAAGTCTGCCCACATCCTCAATGTCCTTAACCAGAGCCTTGCAGAACAGATTCTTCTCTCCTGTCAGAGAATAAACTTCTACCACCTCATCCATGTTCTTGAGCCGCTCCACTGCTTCTTCGCCCGCCTTCATCCTCAGAAAAACCACCACCGGCTTCTCCAGGGCTTCTCTGCTTATCTCCACAGTGAATCTGCTTATCACCCCGCTCTCCTTCAGCTTGTCTATCCTTGCTTTAACCGTGGGCCGGCTCAGCCTCAGCAGCTTTGCAATCTCAGCCACGGGCATTCGCGCATCTTCCTGAAGCAGGCGGAGTATCTTCACATCGGTAGCATCGAGCTTCAAAGTCACCACCTTTTAACAAATTTAAAAATCACGAGGAAAATTAATTTTACAAAATGGAAACAAAAAAGTATATCTGTTTTGCCACAGATTGTTATGCGGTGGTAAACATGGCAATAGACCCTGTTTGTAAGATGGAAGTGGACGAGGCGAGCGCAAAGTGGAAAACTGAGTACAAGGGCAAGACCTACTATTTCTGCGCTCCCGGATGCAAGACCGCCTTCGAAGCTGACCCCGAGAAGTACCTAAGCGGTGGTGGCGAGCCCCACCACTGATTTTTTAATTTTTGAATTCCTTTTTGGCAAATATTCAGTAGTTTTTCGGCAGATTTATATAGGCGCTCCCTATTAATTTGTTTAACATTATCAGGAGCGTCCTGAGTGAGCAACAGAAGTGTGAAACGGAGGTTTTCTCTCTTCGCTGTCAGCGCACTGCTTCTGCTGCTTGCCGGCTGCACCGGCGAGGAGGCAGGCGATGATGTGGAGGTGAACGAGCAGCACTATACAGTCCAGCGGGCGCCTCAGGGAAGTATCACCTTTGCCCTGGAGGTGGACCTGGAGCTGCTGGTGGAGGAGGGAGGTATAAACAGGAGCTGGTTCGACGGCGCCGCGAGCAGGGGGGTCAATGCAATAAGCTTTGAGGTGCTTTCCCGCGAGGGCACTGCCATATACGACAGCCCGGCGATAAGGGAGGCTGGCTTTGTGGTAGACCCGGAGCTGGGCAACGCCCTTCCGGCGCTGTTCGGGGAGGCTGCGGAGAGGAACATGAAGGTCATTGTAATGCTTGAGACCGTGGGGCATGTGGTGGGCGACATGAAGTCCTATTCCGGAGACATACGCGCTTCCCGGATGACTCCGGAGTGGGTTTCCATGCTAATAGCTGAGCTGGCCGCCGAGGCGAGGAGGCAGGGGGCAGAGCTCGCCTTCGACGAAGAGGCGCTGGACGAGGAGTACATCACCGCCATAAAGGAAGCCACGCGCCGCGAGGGCATTGAGTACGCCCACTTCTTTGAGGACCTGAAGTGCAGGGCTGACCTCTTCATCTCCGAGGACTACGCCTACTACCCCTACAGCGCCTCCGGCGATGACCTGGAGTACATGAGGAAGATTTTCAGAGATGGAAGCTACTACGGCAAGCTGGGCTTCCTCAACATAATGTTCGGCTCTGCCAGAGCGTGCAACAAGCCAAGTGGCGTCGCCACCGCCGGCGGCTGGGGTCTGGGAGCGAGAACCCACCAGAACATAGCCTTAATGCGGGCTGTGCAGTTCTCGCCGGAGTTCTACATGTTCATAGTGGGCGAGGACGACAGCGGAAGGGCGCTGCCGGGAGAGGAGGAGTACGTGGAGGGCTACAACTTCAGCTCTGAGCTGCTGCCCCTCATAGAGGAGTTTGGAAGGAAGGGCTCGGATAAACCCAAGCCCCTGGCGAATCTGATTCTTGACGAGCCTCCACTGGAGTTGGAGCTGTACGGCTACTACACCGACGCCCTCCTCTCCTCGGCGGATGCGATTACCAACGCGATTCTTGCAGCTGGCTACGAGCTGGCGGTGACCGCTGAGCCTCTTGCTGAGGCGGAGCTCTACTACGTCTTCACCCCTGGCGAGGTTTTTGGAGAGGGTGGGGACATCTCCAGGGAGCTTGCCTCCCTGGCGGAGGGGGATAAACCGGTGTTCTACCAAGTGGTGGGAATTCCGCAGGGTGAAAACTGGGCATTTGTCATGAACAAGCTTGGCATACCCAGCGCAGAGCCCATCTTCAACGACGACGCTCGCAGGAGCTTTGAGCCGATTCCAGAGGAGGTGACCCACACCTTCCCGGCGGGAGATTACAGGGTGAAGTATGCGGGCTACTCCTTTGAGGTCTGGGAGGAGCAGCTGCTGGGGAGGTTCACCCTAGGGCACCACCTGAACTACATCCCGCCTGAGGAGGTTGAGGGGGAGGTTCTCCTCGCAGGCACTATCTCAAAGGACGGAGGCGCCGGTAAAACCGCCTTAATAGTCAGGCGGGGAAACGCCTTCTTTGTAAACGGCGGTCACCTGCACCTGGAGGCTTCCTCCCTGCTTGCCAACATCATGGCGGAGCTCCGCGGAAGGCCTCCTGCGTACAACGCCCCCTCCTATGGCTACTTCACCAACGGCGAGAGCAGAGCGGTGTTCTTCTCACCCTACGCGGTTGAGGTGGACCTCAACGTCTACGGCGGGAGCAGGGTTACGGAGTTCGACGAGGCCGGGAGGAGGGTTGAGCCAGGGGTGAGGCTCGAGGAGGGCAGGCTCAGGGGCAGAGTGGAGAGGTTCCACCTGGTCGTGGTGGATTAGAGCAGCTCCCGCACCGCTGCTTCAAGCTCCTCCTCTGAGGGCAACAGGTCCAGCCGCTTAAGCTCCTTACCGTCTCTCAGAAACACGAAGGTGGGGACGCTGTTTACACCCAGCTTCTCCGCAAGGGCGGTGCTTTTATCCACGTTGATGCGCAGGAAGCTAACGCTGCCAGCGTGCCTCTGGGCAACCCTCTGAGCGTGGGGCTCTACCTTCCTGCACGGTGGACAGGCTGGCGAAGAAAACCACAGCACCACCCTGCCGGAGCGCATTCTCGCCTCTGCCTCTTCATCGCTGACGAAGATAAAGCTCATGCGCTCTGCCTCTTTATCTCGGGCACGTAGTTCTTCATCAGCAGGGAGTTGCTCACTACCGAGACCGAGCTGAGCGCCATTGCAGCGGCAGCCCACTCCGGGCGGAAGACTATGCCGAAGGCAACATAGCCTACGCCCGCGGCGAGGGGGATAAGCATGCTGTTGTAGAACAGCGCCCAGAAGATATTCTGTTTTATCTTGCTCAGCGTCTTCTGGCTGAGCTGAATTGCCGCCACAACATCGCGGAGGTCGTCCTTGATGAGCACAATCTCGCCGCTCTCTATTGCTATGTCTGTACCCGAGCCTATTGCTATGCCCACATCTGCCTGCGCCAGTGCGGGTGCGTCGTTTATGCCGTCTCCCACGAAGGCGACCACCTCGCCCTGCTCTTGCAGGCGCTTCACCTCGTTGGCCTTATCCTGGGGCAGCACCTCCGCCAGGACAACATCGATGCCCAGCTTCTTCGCTATTGCCTCGGCGGTTCTGCGATTGTCGCCGGTGATCATCGCCACCTTCTTGCCCATGCGGTGCAGCGCCTCCACCGTCTCTTTGGCATGCTCCTTTATCCTGTCGGCTACGGCAATTATTCCAGCGAGCTTGCTGTCAACACTCACCAGCATCGCCGTCTTTGCCTCGCTCTCAAGCTCCTGAAGCTGCTGCTCCACCTCCTGAGAGAGCTCAATTCCATGCTCCTTCATTAGCAGGCGGTTTCCTATAGCGACGCTCCTGCCCTTGAGCTCTGCAACCACGCCCTTGCCGGTGATTACCTCAAACTTCTCGGGCTCGAGAAGCTCTATTCCAGCCTCCTTCGCGCGATTGACAATCGCCTGGGCGAGGGGGTGCTCGCTTCTCAGCTCCGCGCTGGCGGCAAGCTTAAGAAGCTCCTCCTCGGGCATGTCAAAAACCACGACATCCGTGACCTCGGGCCTGCCCTTCGTAAGGGTGCCCGTCTTGTCAAATATCACCGTTGTAACCTTTCTCGCCAGCTCAAGAGCCTCGCCGTTGCGTATGAGTATGCCCTGCTCAGCTCCGCGTCCCATTCCCACTGTTAAGGCGGTGGGCGTAGCTAAGCCGAAGGCGCAGGGGCAGGCTATAACCAGCACAGAAATCAGGGAGATAAAGGCGAAGAGCTCTGGAGGCATGATATCCACATTTCCAAAGAAGCGCCAGTAGATGTAGGAGGCTATTGCTATTGTAATCACAACCGGTATGAAGTAGGCTACTATCTTGTCCGCCAGGTGCTGTATTGGCGGCTTGCTCGCCTGGGCCTCCTCTACCATCTTTATAATCTGCGCTAGAAGCGTGTCCTTGCCAACCTTTGTGGCTTTAATCTTGAGCACACCGTTCTGGTTAAGCGTTGCACCCACCACCTCGTCTCCAGCCTTCTTGAGATTGGGGATGGGCTCGCCGGTTATCATGCTCTCGTCAACGTAGCTCTCACCCTCTATCACCACACCATCCACCGGAATCTTCTCTCCCGGCTTAACTATCACCACATCGCCCACGCGGACCTCCTCAACGGGCACCTCAATCTCCTTGCCGTCCCTCACCACCGTCGCGGTTTTTGCCTGCAGACCAATGAGCTTCTTTATCGCCTCGCTCGTTCTGCCCTTTGCCATTGTCTCAAGAAGCCTGCCCAGCATGAGAAAAGCTGCAAGGAGAACTGCCGCCTCGTAGAAAACGTAGCCCTCTGGAAGCACACCTATGGTTGCGAGCACGCTGGCAAGGTAGGCAGCGCCGGTACCCATGGCATACATTACGTCCATATTAAGAGTGCCGTGGGTGAGTGCACGCCAGGCGGCGACAAATATGGGCTTTGCAACAAAGTACATCACCGGCGTTGCTATGGCAAACTGCACCCACAGCAAGTAGGGAATTTTATCCACCGGTAAACCGATAAGGTCGCCATAGAGCAACAGGAGAAGCACCGCGCCCGCACTGAAGCCCACGAAAACACGCCTCTTGAGTTCGGCGATGTACTTCTCTCTGGCCTCACGCTCAGCATCGCGCGTCTCCTCTTCTGCCAGGCCGAGATATTTATATCCCGTCTCCTCTATCGCGTGCCTTATTTCCTCAAGGCCAAGCATCTGCGGGTCGTAAACTACACGTGCACTTTCTGTGCCCAGGTTTACTGTCGCCTCTTTGACACCCTCCAAGCTTTTGAGCGCCTTCTCTATCGTGGCCACGCACATGGCGCAGGTCATGCCACCTATCCTTATAATTGCCTCCTTTGTCTCCCTGGCAACCCCATAGCCAGTATCCTCTATTGCTTTAATTATCTGCTCCAGGGACACCCTGTCAGGATCGTACTTAACCGTGGCTGTCTCTGTGCCTAGGTTTACTGTCGCCTCTTTAACGCCCTCCAGGCTTTTGAGCGCCTTCTCTATCGTGGCCACGCACATGGCGCAGGTCATGCCTGTAACCTTTATACTAGCTTCCTTAGTAGCCATCCTTTATCCTCCATTTTCCTCTGCGTAGCGCAGTTTCAATCTCCCATAACTGCGTGCGGGTGAGCCCATACTTTCTTATAATCTCATCTTCCTGCACAACCCCCGTAATAAGTTCCACCAGGTCACGCAGCTTTAGTGTAATTCTCACCATGAGAAAAATATGACGCTGCGTTCATAGATAAACCTTTTTGTTTTCAAAAAGTCAATCTACCTCCGCTATTTATTATTAATATGAAACTTGTGGTTCAGATGCTCACAAAATAAAAATTGTGCCTGGCAATCTTTTCAAATTGAAGTGTGGCAAGTATTAACGAGGTGAAGCTTCGGGGTTACAATCCTCGAGGTGATGTTATGGCTGAGCTGAGCGACGAGGAGATAAGAGAGCTGCTAAAAAACGCAAAGACAATAGCAGTTGTGGGCTTTTCAACAAACCCAGAAAAAGATGCGCATCAGGTGCCCAAGAAGCTCATGGAGCTGGGCTACCGTGTGATTCCCGTGAATCCCTTTGCCGAGGAAATTCTCGGCGAGCGGTGCTACTCCTCGCTCCGCGACATCCCACGCGATGTAAAGGTGGATATAGTCAATGTCTTTCGTCCGGCTGAGGAGGTACCTGAGATAGTAGAGCAGGCGATTGAAATCGGCGCAAAAGCAATCTGGCTCCAGCTCGGCATAACCCATAACGAAGCTGCGAAGCGCGCAAGAGAGGCAGGTCTCAAGGTAATTCAGAACAGGTGCATTAAGATGGAGCACCTTCGCCTGCTCGGGGAATAAATATTTAATCCACGCGGGAAAAATTCAAACAATGCGGGAAATACATGGTGTAAAGAGCAATAGGCTCTCGGGCAAGCGCATAGCACTGTGCGTAACTGGAAGTGCTGCTGCAATAGAGTCAGCACGCCTTGCCAGAGAACTGCAGAGGTATGGAGCAGAAGTTAAGGCTTATATGAGTGAGGCAGCCACCAGGATTGTTCACCCCTTTGCGATGGAGTTCGCCACAGGAGCAAAACCCGTAACCGAGATTACTGGCGCCCTTGAGCACCTGAAAGATTATGATTTAATAATTATTGCACCGGCCTCTGCGAATACAATTGCAAAGCTCGCCCACGGAATCGGCGATACCCCTCCCACCCTTCTCTGCCTTTCCTCGCAGGCCAAGCTTCTTCTCGCGCCCGCAATGCACCTGACGATGCATCGCAACCCGGCTGTTAGAGAAAATCTTGAGACACTTAAAAATAGGGGGGTGACGATAGTAGAGCCGGTGATTGATGAGGGCGCCGCCAAGATGGCGCCCATTGAGGAGATCACAGCTCACGCAATCCGCGCGGTGGGCAGAGCCGAGCTCTCAGACAAACGCGTTGTAGTGACAGCAGGTGCAACTGAGGAGGCAATCGACGCGGTGAGGGTGATAACAAACAGGAGCTCTGGCAAAATGGGGCTTGCTCTGGCAAAAGAGGCCTTCTACCGTGGTGCAGAGGTTACCCTAATAGCTGGCAGAATGAGCGTAACGCCCCCGAGATATATACAGGTGATTAAAGCGCTAAGTATAGAGGATATGCGCAGGGCTGTGGAAGAGTTCGCCACCAACGCGGACATCTTAATTTCAGCTGCGGCTATAGGGGACTTTCTTGTTGCGGTGAGGCATGAGGGCAAGCTTAGTTCCTCACAGGAGGTTACACTCCATCTAAAGCCGGCACCCAAGGTGCTCAGTGTACTCAGAGGGAAGAGGCTATTTAAAGTTGGATTTAAGGCGGTGTATGGTGCAACGGAGCAGGAAATGCTGAATGAAGCGAGACAGCTCCTGGAGAGAGAAAACCTTGACCTCGTCATAGCCAACGATGTTTCACGCGGTGTATTCGGTTCCGAGGAGAATGAGGCGTTGATAGTAGCCCGCGATAGGGAGGTTGTCCTACCTCGAATGCCCAAGAGCGAGGTCGCGAGGTATATCTTCGACGAGATCATAAAGAGGCTTAAATAATGCAAGCGAGAGCCTTTGCTCCGGCGCACATCACGGGTTTTTTCGAGGTTTTCCTCACCGATGATGCGCTCACCTCTGGTTCTCGTGGCGCTGGTGTAACACTAAGCGAGGGCGTTTTTACAGAGGTCGAGGCCACACCGGCACGGGATGGGGAGATCTGCGTCGAGGTTAACGGCATGCCATGCGAGTGTGAGGTCAGCAAATATGTGGCGGAGGCTCTGCTTGCGGATCGCAAAGAGAGGTATGAGGTCTATATTAAGCACAAAATTACAGTACCACAGAAGCAGGGCTTTGGCACCTCTGCGGCCGGGGCGCTGAGTACGGTTATAGCCCTTAACCAGGCGCTTAACCTGGGGATGAGCGAAACAGCACTTGCTCAGGTGGCGCACCGCGCTGAAGTTGAGTGCCGTACAGGCTTGGGGGATGTGATAGCCCAGGTCACAGGTGGCCTGGTGGTGCGCACCCGTGCCGGCGCTCCTGGGATAGGCATGGTGGAGAAGTTTTACTCATGCGCCAAGGTAGTGGTTTTTCTTGTGGGCAGTGGCATAGAAACCAGAAAGGTGCTCTCCTCCCCTGAGATTATTGACAGGATAAACCACTACGGCAAGGAATGCGTAGCAGAACTTCTCAGAAATCCAGGCGTTGAGCGCTTTGTCTCTCTTTCAAAAAAATTCGCCTTTGCAACCGGGCTTGCTAAGGGAAAGATTGCAAAGGCGATAATTGAGCTTGAGGAGTATGGTTATGAGGCGAGTATGGCGATGCTGGGCGAGGCTGTCTTTGTTATTTCTGAAAAACCAGAGGAGGTCGTTAACCTTCTGGATTATCCCTGTATAACCGCAAGTATAGAAAACTGCGGGGCGAGGCTGCTATGAAGCTGCTCCAGAGCATAAGGAACACATTTCTGGCAGGGCTCATCGTATTCGTACCCCTCGTTGCCACGGTGTATGTGCTGTGGTTCGGATTCGACTTTCTTGACAGCCTTCTAAGACCTATACTTGTGCATCTCCTCGGCAGATACATTCCAGGCTCGGGCTTTGCTGCAATGCTTCTCTTAATCTTCGCCCTTGGCGCCCTTGCAAGGCTCACTCTTGGAAAGCGTATAGTTGCAGCACTGGAGCAGGCGATAATGCGTATCCCTCTGGTAAAGACGGTTTACGCCACTGTGAAGCATGCAAGTGAAGCGCTGATAGACAACAGGACAAGCAGCTTTAAGGGTGTTGTGCTGGTGGAATACCCCAGACGGGGGTGCTATGTAATAGGGTTTACCACCGGCGCGAAAATAGGTGAGGTACAGGAAAAGATAAAGGACAGGATGATAAATGTGTTCATCCCCACTGCGCCCAACCCAACCTCCGGCATGGTAATAGTCGTACCTGAGGATGAGGTTATTCCCCTGGATATGAGTGTGGAAGATGGTCTAAAGCTAATAGTCTCCGGAGGTTTTGTTAGGAAATGAGCATACCCCGTGATCATCCGCGCTACCACTCGCTTATGCAGCGGGAGAAGCTTGCCCATGGCTATGAGCAGGGTATAGTCGTGCTTGAGGGACTAATCGCCCATGGCAGGGGGGAGGCCTTCGACTACCTCATAGGCGAAACCACCGTCGAGCCGGCCAGAAGAGCAATCCGCGCTGCTGCTGCCACGCTTCTGCTTGCCTCCTCACCGGTTATCTCTGTGAATGGTAATACCGCCGCGCTGTGCCCCGAGCAGCTTGTGCAGCTCGCCAGGGTAGCGAGAGCAAAGCTGGAGGTGAACCTATTCTACCGCTCCAGTGAGAGGGCGCGCAGGATTGCAGAGGTGCTGAGAAGAGCTGGTGCAGAGGAGGTGCTGGGCGTTGAGCCTGAGGCAGAGATTCCAAATCTGAGCAGTCAGCGCAGGCTGGTGTCGGAGCGCGGAATATACTCTGCCGATACTGTGCTCCTCGCCATAGAAGATGGGGACCGCACAGAGGCTCTGGTTGAGATGGGAAAGAAGGTCATCGCTATTGACCTGAACCCCCTCTCCAGGACCGCAAGAAGGGCGAGTATAACCATTGTGGATGAGGTTACGCGTGCCCTGCCACTGCTTATCCAGGAGCTGAAGAAACTGCGCGGGCAGAGCAGGTCGCGGTTGGAGGAGCTAGCGAGCTTTGACAACAGCGCCAACTTAAAGGCCATGCTCAGGCATATCACAAGGCGCCTGGCGGAACTTGAGCCCTAGCATGATGTCTTTATAAACGTTATCTATCTCGCAGAGAAAAAATGGATGAGCTTCTCACGCTTGCGGCGAAGGGCGAGGGAGGCAATGTAGAGTTCAAGGAGTACCTCTCGCGCAAAGTGCACCTCTCCAGGGAGAGGAGGCAGAGCCTAGCCTCGCAGCTGAAGTACCGCGCCAACAACGGTTATGGTAAGGCGGTCTACCTCCTCGGGGTTAGCGACTCCGGAGAGGTTGTGGGACTCACACTGGAGAAGCTGAAGGAGAGTCTTGAGGTTCTCTCTGAGATTGCCCGCGACGTGGGCTTCGCCATAACTGAGGAGAAAATCTACAGCATAGACTCACGCTACGCCGCAATGCTCACCCTTGAGCGTGCCCGCCTGGAGAAGGAGCACCTGCTCATAGCCACCGCCGGACACGTGGACCATGGCAAAAGCACACTGGTTGGCACTCTTGTCTCAGGGGAGCTGGACGATGGCTCTGGTAGGACAAGGCGCTATCTGGATACCCAGAAGCACGAGATTGAGCGCGGTCTGAGCGCTGATCTGAGCTACGCCGTCTATGGCTTTACCAGCTCTGGTGAGGTTATTCACCTGAGAAATCCGCTAAGCAGGGAGGAGCGTGCTGGCGTTGTCGCTAGAGCAGCAAAGCTTGTGAGCTTTGTCGACACAGTCGGGCATGAGCCCTGGCTGCGCACAACCATAAGAGGGATAGTCGGTCAGAAGCTGGACTACGGGCTGCTCACCATAGCTGCAGACGATGGCATAACCCATATCACCAAGGAGCACCTCGGAATAATGCTTGCGATGGACCTGCCTGTGATAATAGCCATAACCAAGGCGGATAGGGCGAGAGACCTGGGGAAGCTCCAGAGTGAGATAGTCTCGCTCCTCGCTCTTGTGGGTAGGGTTCCAAAGTTCATCTCCTCGCCCCGTGATATCTCTGAGCTTGGAAACTTCTGGCAGAGCAAGGTGCTGGTGCCAGTGGTGGTTACCTCAGCGAAAACCGGCGAGGGCCTTGAGATTCTGGACAGGCTGTTCTACTACCTTCCAAAGAGAGCCTCCCGGCAGGAGCGCGAGGCAGAGTTCATGATGTACATCGACAAGATATACAGTGTCGCAGGTGTTGGGACGGTGGTGAGCGGCAGTGTGAAGCAGGGTACCGTCTCGCGGGGGCAGGAGCTATTCCTGGGTCCGGATGAAAAGGGAGAATTTCACAGGGTGAAGGGCTCCTCCATAGAGGTGCATCATCTGAGCGTGGAGAGCGCAGAAGTGGGGGAGGTTGTTGGAATTGCAATAAAGGGCGCCGGGATAAAGCCAAGACGCGGGATGGTGCTCAGCTCACGCAACGATTTGCAGGCGGTGAGGAGTTTCCTCGCAGATGTGGTGGTGCTGAACCACCCCACGCGAATAGCCAGAGGCTATGAGCCGGTGATCCACCTGGAGACAATTTCAGAGGCGGTGGTGCTGGAGCCACTGGAGCAGGAGTTCTTAGCAGCAGGTGACAGGGGTAAGGTGAGGGTGACGTTTAAATATGCACCCCACTTTGTGGAGCGGGGGCAGCGTTTTATATTCCGTGAGGGAAGGAGCAAGGGCATAGGTGTTGTTACAGAGGTAGTCGCATAGTGGTGATGATGAGGCTCATTGTGTACCATGCCAGGCAGTGTGCGCCGAAGAAGTGCACCGCTTTGAAGCTGTCGCGCTTCTCGATGGTAAGGCTGGTTTACACCGCGAAGGCAATCCCGAGAAATGCAATAGTGCTCAACCCCTTTGCCGCCAAGCTTCTCTCACCGGAGGATGGCAATGCCACCGCCCTGGCGGCTCTTGATTGTTCATGGGAGCGTGCAAAGGAGGTCTTCCGCATATACCGCAGCAAAGCAAGACACCGCTCTCTGCCATTGCTGGTTGCTGCCAATCCTGTGAATTATGGAAAAATCGCCAAGCTGAGCACAGTTGAAGCTCTTGCTGCTGCGCTGTACATCCTGGGTGATGGGAAAGAGGCAGAAAGGCTGCTTTCAAAGTTCAACTGGGGGCACAGCTTCCTCGACCTCAACCGCAACCTGCTTGCAGAGTACGCAAGCGCACAGAGCGTTGAGGCCATGCTTCAGGTACAGCGGGAGTACTTCGGAGAACTGGCGGAGCTTCATATCAGTCCTCCAGAGTAAATCAGGTATGTTCCAATGAGCATTATCACAAAGCCACTGAACTTTTTTATCTTCGCTGTGGACATTGCGAGTCCCTTAATCAGGGCATCCTTTGAATATGCCACAAGGCAGGTGACTGCAACCATAAGAGCAGCCTTGGCCAGAGAGTAGCTCATAAAGGCGGCGAGGCCGAGGAGGAGCTTGCCTGTAAAAAGGGGATATATAACCAGCGCCAGGAAGATGGGCAGGGTGCACCCCAGCGCAGTTGCCGCATAGGCTATGCCGAAGATAAAGAAGGTGATAGCGCCTCTGTCCTGTGGTAGCCAAGCCACCCTAGGGAATGGCAGGGAATAGCCGGAGTAGAGCGCCATGCCTAGGAGCAGAAAGACGAAGCCAACCGATGGTTTGAAATACCTCAGGTAGGGGCTCACCACCGAGCCGAAGGCATAAACCAGAATCCCGAGAACCAGGTAGAAGGCGAGTATCCCCGTGGCAGTGACCAGGCCCGAGTATGCAGGGGCCCTGACTTTTCCTTCATCTACGCCAAGGTAGTAGGAGGCGTATCCAGGGAGGAGTGCGAAGGCGCAGGGGGCGAAGAAGCTCGCTATGCCTGCGAGAAAGGCAAAGACTATGTAGAGGCCACCCGTGGCTCTACCAAATTCCGGTACCACGAGACCCCAGAGGTACCAGCCCCCTGCCATGATTGAGGTGAAGGTGATAAAAACGACTGCAAGAGGGAGAAGCTCTCTCTTCATTCTACCACAAAGCCATTTTATTCACAGCTCTATCAATACCATGCCAATATTCATTAACAATATACAATGATTTTAGTACTGCTACAATATATTTTGTAATGGTACTTTTGTGGTCTGGTAATATGAGCGAGATATTCAGGAGAGAGGTGACCCAGCGCAGTCTTCTGGTCACCGAGCCGGAAAAGGCACGTGCCATTGCCGAACCCATACGCGCGACAATATTGAGCATACTCTCGGAGAGGGAAGCCTCAATTGCTGAGATAAAGGCTGAGCTGGAGAGGTTGGGCATAAGCGTGGCTCCCACGACGGTGCGCCACCACGTGGATATCCTCAAAAAAGCTGGATTGATACAGCTCACCAAGCTGGTGAGTTCTCGTGGCGGTGTGCTGAAGTACTACGCCTCAAAGGTAAAGGTGGTGCACTCACATGCGCCGGAGCACTTTGAGGAGGAGCTGGGAGAAGCTGTGAAGGAGGCGAGCGATGCTGTGCTGCGCCTCTTTGGGGAGATACTCGAGAGGCATGGAGAAGAAATTATGACTATGGCTAAGTCGCTGAAGCCCTGTCCCCACTGCAGCGATGAACATTTCATTGAGTATGTGCTAATAGAGGTGCTCAACCGCGCAATGGCGGAGGCTACCTCAAAGGAGGAGTTCAGAACCATGCTTAGGAGGCATGGTAAGTGAAGCTCAGTCGCAGAGAGGATGGAACCCTGGTGGGGGACTTCCAGGGGCTGGATGGCGCAAGGCTTCAGGTTACTGTGAAGCAGTTCATAGCAAGGCTCAGGCAGGGTACAAAGGCGGAGATTGTGACAGACGATCCAGATACGCATGAGCCCATCATTATGGCTCTCCGCAGCTGGGGCTGTGAGCTGCTCTACGACCGTCTTGATAGGGGAACCTTCTATATCGGGGTAAGAAAATGGAGAAGATAGGCGCCAGGGCGAGGGTGTACGAGATAATGCAGCGCTACCCGGAGACTGTTGACTACTTTCTTGAGCTCGGCGTGTGCGGGTGCAGTTTCGGCGAGGCTGCGGGAAAGCGCAGTGTTGAGCTAACTCTGGAGGAGCTCGCCAGGGAGAAGGGTCTCAGCCTGGAGAAGCTGCTGGAAGAGCTGAAGGCGCTGGTGGAGTAGATGGAGAAGCTTCAGCTTAGAGTAGGAGGGATGTTCTGCTCCTTCTGCGCCGAGAGCATAGAGAAGGCGCTGGGTAGCATGGAGGGCGTAGCAGATGTGAGGGTGAGCCTTGCCCACGAGGAGGTGCTTATTCGCTATGACCCTGAGAAGGTTACAGAGACGGAGATTAAGCAGGTGCTGCGCCAGCTGGGCTATACCATACGCGACCCGGGAAAGGTGAGGAGTTATGAAGAGGAAGAGGCAGAGCTTCGCAGGGAGAGGCACAGGCTGATTATCTCAGGCTGCTTCGCAATGCTTGCGGCATTTCTAATGCTTGTGATGTGGCTGGGAATTCGCAGAGAGTGGTTCCCCTATGCAATGCTCGCCCTCGCCATTGCCAATGTCTTTGGCGCTGGAGGTTATATACTGAAGATGGCCCTTCACTCTCTGCGCAGGGGAATACTGAACCAGCATGTTCTGCTGGAGCTGGCGGCTTTCTCAGGTTTAGCAGGCGGCTTCGCTGGCTTCTTTGTCGAGGGGTTCCCAATAGCAGACTTCTTCGGCGTTGCTGTTTTCGTCACCACATACCACATACTCTCGGGTTATGCCTCGCTTCTGGTGCGCACCCGCGCTTCGCAGGCAGTGCGCAGGTTACTTGCAATGCAGCCCGCGACAGCGAGGGTTGTGAGGGATGGAGAAGAGGAGGAAATCCCCGTAGAGAAGGTGAAGAAGGGTGAGCTGGTTAGGATTCTGCCGGGTGAGAGTATACCCGTGGACGGCGTGGTGGTGGAGGGCATCAGCAGTGTGGACGAGAGCCTCGTAACCGGTGAAAGCATGCCCGTGGAAAAGCAACCCGGCGCAGAGGTTATCGGCGGCTCAGTCAACCTTACTGGTAGTGTGGTGGTTAGAGTAACCCGTGTCGGCGAGGAGAGTTTCCTGCAACAGGTGGCTAGGCATATTGAGGAGGCCCGTGCACTAAAGCCGGGTGTGGTGCAACTGGTAGACAGGATTCTGAAGTACTACGTGCCTGGAGTTATAGTCTTTGCACTTTTTGGCTTCACCGCCTGGACGCTGGGCGCATGGCTTATCACCGGCGAAATGAGCATAAAGCGTGGAGCCTTCGCTATGCTGGCGGCGCTGGTGATGGGCTACCCCTGTGCCCTTGGAATGGCGACACCTCTGGCAATAATTCGGGGCAGTGGCGAGGCCGCAAGCAGGGGTATATTGCTGCGCTCACCTCAGGCTTTCCAGGCTCTGAAGGATGCGAAATACGTGGTTTTCGACAAGACGGGCACCCTTACGAAGGGCAGGCCCGAGGTCACGGATGTCGTGGCTTTTGACATGCCCGAGGAGGAGCTTCTTAAGCTTGCCGCCAGCGCGGAGCTGAGAAGCGAGCACCCCCTCGCCCAGGCGATTGTCAGGCATGCAAGAGAGCAGGGGCTCTACACTGTGGAGGTGAGTAACTTTGAGGCTGTGCCGGGCAGCGGTGTGAGGGCAAGGCTCGGGGGGAGGAGCATAGTGGTGGGCAGCCTCAGATTTTTAAAGAAGGAGGGGGTGGATGTGAGTAGAGCAGAGGGACAGGCACTGACACTGGAGAGGGAGAGAAAGAGTGTGGTTGGTGTGGCCTCAGACGGAAGGCTGCTCGGCATTATAGCTTTAGCCGATGTGCTGAAGGATGACGCCGCTGAGGCGGTGAATCAGCTGAGGGAGTTAGGCATGCGCGTGGCGATGATCACCGGCGACAATCGCAGAACCGCCCTAGCAATAGCGCGTCAGGTGGGCATCGCCGAGGTATTTGCAGAGGTGTTGCCTCAGGAGAAAGCTGAGCATGTGCGCGCACTCCAGGAGCAGGGCACCCGCGTAGCTATGGTGGGCGACGGCATCAACGATGCGCCTGCGTTAATGCAGGCAGATGTGGGCATAGCAATAGGCGCGGGTACAGACATAGCTATAGAGAGTGCAGATGTAATTCTCGTTGGCAATAGGTTGAGCGCAGTCGTTGAGGCCTACCACATAGCCAAGAACTCCTACACAAAGACTGTGCAGAACCTCGCCATCGCCTTTAGCTTCAACGGAATAGGCGTACCCCTTGCCACCACTGGCCTGGTTCACCCCTATTGGGCGATGTTCGCGATGCTTGCCAGCGCAAGCGGAGTGCTTCTAAACTCCTTTGTTGGCAGGCTTCTGCCGGCAAAGAAGGGGAGGAAGGAGCAGAAGGTGATTCTGCACGTGCCCGGGATGCACTGCGAGGCCTGCGTGGGTGCTATTAAAGAGGCACTTCAGAGGCTTGGTGTGGATGAGGTCAGGGCAGACCTCAGCACAAAAAGGCTGGAGGTAGTGCTTCAGGAAGGTATTGGCAAAGAGGATATCAGGAGAGCGATTAAGAATGCCGGATTTAAGCGGGTGGAATGATTTTTTTCCAAAAACCTTTATAAGGGGAAAGGGGATAATGAGTAAAGTTGCTTTTATGGAGGTTTAATCATGGCGAGGTTTCCTGAGGCAGAGCGAAGGCTCTTCAGGGTAAAGATATGCAGGAAGTGCAAGGCTAGGAATGCCTGGCTGGCCAAGAAGTGCAGGAAGTGCGGCTCCAAGGCTCTGCGCCCTAAGCGCAAGGAGGCTAAGGGCTAGCCTATGCAGGTGCTTGACCATATTTCCCGCATTGTCGCCAGGAGGAAGGCGCACTTCACCCTTATCGACCCGGACAGGCAGAGCCCTGAGAGGGCAGGCGAGGTTGCCGGGCTTGCGATCAGTGCGGGTAGCGATGCTATAATGGTTGGTGGAAGCGCCGGTATAGACCAGTACATCCTGGACGAGACTGTTAAGGCCATAAAGCGTGAAGCTGGTGAAAAGCCGGTGATACTCTTTCCCGGAGACGTCTCAGGGGTTTCAAAGTATGCTGACGCCATTTTCTTTATGAGTCTGCTCAATTCCAGAAACCCTTACTACATAACCGGTGCGCAGGCGGTGGGTGCACTGGCGGTGAAGCGTGCCGGCATTGAGCCTTTACCAATGGGTTATATTATCGTCGAGCCTGGCGGCGCCGTAGGTTGGGTGGGCGACGCCCGCGCAATTCCGCGCTCGAAGCCAATGCTCGCGGCGAGCTATGCGCTGGCAGCGCAGTACATGGGGATGAAGCTCGTGTATCTTGAAGCCGGATCAGGTGCAGAGAAGCACGTTCCCGAAGAGATGGTCTCAGCGGTTAAGCGTACCGTTGAGATTCCAGTGATAGTTGGAGGAGGTATAAGGAGCGGCGACGATGCTTTTCGCGTGGCTAAGGCGGGGGCGGACATAATCGTTACCGGCACAGCAATAGAAAGTGCCGGCGATGTGTATGCAAAGGTTAAGGAGTTCGTTGAGGCGATTGCCAGGGCGCAGAGATAATCACATGCCTGAGGAAGTTTTATATAGCATTTAGATAAACTCTGCAATGCTATGGATGCACGCGTGGTTTTTGGTGTTGGAGTTGCCCTGATAGTTTTTGCGATGTACTACCTTGAGAAAGAGCTCAAGAGGGAGGAGATTTTCTGGCTGTTCTCAGGCTTAGGGGTGCTCTTCGGGATAATCTCAGTCTATACCGTGGCCAATAACAGGCCCAACTTCGAGTACTACATAGCTATGGCAGTGCTTTTTGTGCTCATCGCTGTGCTTTATTTTGAGGAGGAAGAGATACCAAAAAAGGCTGAGCAGGGATAGCATGGAGCTTAGCAACAATGAAAAGCTGGTTTTAAAGGCCCTGGGAGAGCTAGGCAAAGCCTCGCCAGAGGAGATAGCAGAGCATACAAGGATCAGCATAAGTGCTGTGAACCGCGCCCTCTACTGGCTGGTGCGCAAGGGTCTGGTGGAGGTGGATGAGAGAGAGGATAGCATCATATCCCTCGACGAGGAGGGGAAACTTTATGTGGAGAAAGGCCTGCCAGAGCGAAGGGTGCTTGAGTTCCTGCGCAGTCGTGGTGGGGAGGCTGAAATCTCCGCTCTGGGTGAGGTGCTGGACAGGAGCGAGGTGAACATAGCACTTGGTTGGCTGAGAAAGAAGAATCTGGCGAACATTAGCAAGGGAAAACTGGTGCTCACCGAGAAGGGGAAAAGAGGTGATAAGACAGAGGATGAAAAGCTTCTTGAGAGGCTTGCGCAGGGCGAGGTTATGCTGAGCCAGCTCAGCGGGGAAGAGCGTTCTGCGCTGGAGCTTCTGAAGAGAAGGCAGCACGTGGTTAAGCTTGAGGAGAAGAGTTTAAAGGAAGCTAGGCTTGCCCCTCGCGGAGAGGAGCTTGTTGCAGAGGGCATAGAGCTGGAGGAGGAGATTTCACAGCTCACCCACGAGATTATAAAAAGCCAGGCGTGGAGAGGCAAGAAACTTCGCCGCTATGACGTTACCCTGCCGGCGCCTGAACTATTGCCAGCGAAGCTTCATCCACTCAGGATAATAATCGACGAGATCCGCTCAATATTCCTGCAGATGGGCTTTAAGGAAATTTCCGGCCCGCTGGTGGAGTCCAGCTTCTGGAACTTCGATGCGCTCTTTGTACCTCAGGACCATCCCGCAAGAGAGATGCAGGACACCTTCTACCTGGAGAAGCCTTCTCTGGCCAGGTTACCCGATAAAGAGACTGTGGAGGCTGTGAAGCGTGCCCACGAGTGCGGTGCCGACACCGGATCAACGGGCTGGCGCTACTCCTGGAGTGAGGAGGTTGCGAGAACAGCACTGCTCAGGACTCATACCACAGCCACTACGATACGCCATCTCGCAGCCACGCGCAAGCCGCCCATAAAGGTGTTCTGCGTGGATCGCGTTTTCAGAAAGGAGCGCATAACTTTCAAGCACCTCCCGGAGTTCCATCAGGTAGAGGGAATAGTGGTGGGCGACGTGAGCTTCGCTGATCTGCTCGGCCTGCTGCGCGAGTTTTACAGCAAGATGGGCTTCGAGCGGGTGCGGTTCCGCCCTGGCTACTTCCCGTACACAGAGCCGAGCCTGGAGATTGAGGTGTTCTTCCCTGACAGGGGTAAGTGGCTGGAGCTTGGCGGCGCTGGCATTTTCCGCCCGGAGGTTACAGAGCCTCTGGGAATACGCCACCCGGTTCTGGCGTGGGGCCTCGGTATAGAGCGTCTTGCAATGCTCCGCCTTGGTCTGGAGGATATCCGCGAGCTATACATGAGCGACATCTCCTGGCTTCGCAGGGCAAAGGTGAGATAGATGCCGGTTATAAAAGTCGAGTACGCTGAACTCAAGCGCATGCTTGGCGTGGAAATGGGCGATGATGAGCTGATGGAGAGGCTTCCCCTCCTAGGCTGCGACATAGAAGGCTTCGATGGCAGGTACCTTTACATAGAGTACTTCCCAAACCGCCCTGATCTTTACTCCATAGAAGGCATCGCCAGAGCGTACCGGGCCTTCTTTGGGATAGAACCGGGACTCAGGGAGTACACCGCTGAAGAGGCTAAAAACTATCTGATTGTTGACAAAAGTGTCTCCGGCGTTCGGGACTACGTAGTTGCCTGTGAGGTAAAGAATGTAAAGCTGGACGATGAGCTGATCGCCGAGCTCATGGAGCTTCAGGAGAAGCTGCACTGGGCGCTTGGCAGGGATAGAAAGAAGGTATCAATAGGGGTGCATGACTCTTCGCGGGTAACTCCCCCCTTCAGATACACAACAGTGGCTCCGGAGGAGATACGCTTCGTGCCCCTTGGTTATGAGCAGGAGATGACACCAAAGCAGATTCTGGAAGAGCATCCGAAGGGCATAGAATACGCCCACATCATCTCCGCCTACGACCGCTACCCTATAATCTTGGATTCCCACAACAACGTGCTCAGCCTGCCGCCTATAATAAATGGCGAGCTAACGCGGGTAACCGAGGCCACAGAGGAGTTCTTTATAGATGTAACAGGCACAGATTTAAAGCTCATATCACAGGCGCTCAACATCCTGGCAACAGCGCTGGTGGAGCGTGGCTTCACCGTGAGGAAGTTGGAGGTAAGGTATCCAGACAAAACACTTACCACGCCCGACTTCTCGCCGGAGGTCAAAAAGCTGAGGAAAAGCTATGCAAACCGAATGCTCGGGCTGAGCCTGAGCAACGAGGAGATAAAGGCGTGCCTGGAAAGGATGGGCTACGGGGTCAGGATTAAGGATGGGGAGGAGCTCGAAGTGCTTGTGCCCTGCTACAGGTGCGACATCTTCCATGAGATAGACCTGGTGGAGGACGTCGCAATAGGCTACGGCTACGGGAGCTTTACGACCACTTTGCCAGAGGTGCTAACCACCGGTGAGAAGCTGCCGATAGAGGAACTCGGTGAAAAACTGCGCATGCTCATGCTGGGCTATGGCATCACAGAGGTGATGAGCCTCATGCTCACCAATGAGCGGGAGAACTTCTACCATCTCCGCCGCGAGGGTGAGGCTGTCAGGATTAAGAACCCAATAAGCGAGGAGCACACAATAGTGAGAACCTCACTGCTGCCAAGCCTTATGGGTGTGCTCAGGCTGAACAAGCACCGTGAGCTTCCGCAGCGCATCTTTGAACTGGGCGATGTGGTGGTGCTTGATACCAGCGCCGAGACGGGCGCATCGCGACAGCGCAGACTGGGCATCGCTTTAATTCACGACAGAGCCAGCTTTACAGAGGTAAAGGCACTGCTCCAGGCACTTATGCGCGACCTTGGTATAGAGGATTATAAGGTTGTGGCCAGGGAGGACCCGGCCTTCATTCCGGGGAGGTGCGCCTCTGTTATGATAGGCGAGCGGGAGGTGGGCATCTTCGGAGAGATACATCCCGAGGTTCTGACGAACTTTGAGTTAGAGTATCCCGTGGCTGCGCTTGAGCTTGAGGTTGAAGCTCTGATTTAGGATATAAAGTGGTAGATGTCCCCGAACACGAGCCCACAGCCTGCTATGGTGTTGCCCCCGTCCAGGGATATGTCGGTATCCCATATGTTAACACCGGTGGGATACTTCCACATAAGCTCCCCACCTTTGTTGTACAGGTAAACCAGACCTGCAGAGGTCCCGATGACCACCTTCTCCCCACCATCACACACCGCAACACCGTAGACCGGGCTCATGGTCTCCCTCTTCCATAGCACCCTCTTCTCACTGTTTATAAGGTACACATTACCTGAGGTTGAGCCTGAAGCATAAAATCTGCCATCTGGAGAAACCGCCACAGAATATGGGGTATCTGCTGTGCGTATGCTGTCAACTATGGAGATCTCCTGATTTTTAATAAAGTATATGTACCCGACATCTGAACATGCTATAATTTCCCTGCCACTGTGAGAAATGTCCACTTTGGAGCAGTAGCCATCAACCTGACGCTTCCATATTATTTCTCCGTGCCTGTCAAGTAAAATCAGATTCGAATCCCTTGTGGCAATTATCGTGTATTCTGCATTGCTGGAGGTTGCCAGGCTTGTTATTCCATTTGTGCTAAAGTCCTTTACCCATATCTGCCTGCCCTCCGAATCAAGCAATTCAACGACCCCATTGTATAAACCCGCCACAACATAATTCCCATCCGGAGATACATCTATGTCCACAATTTGAACTTCCTCATTTTTCTTCCAGAGAAGTTCCCCCCTCCTGTTAATACAGTATATCTTCCCATTTTCAGAGCCACCAATAATTATCTCTGCCTTCGCCGCCATGCCCACACATCTTATAGCCCTGCCTGTCTTGTACTTCCATGCCAGCCTTATCTTAACATTACTGAGCTCCTCCGACTTTTTCATCTTCATCTTTTCTTCATAATTCTCTGCAAAATCCTCCACATCCCTTATTATCACCCCCCCGGCCTCCTTCATCGCCTCACCGAGATATGAGCTGAGAATTTTTGAAAGGGTATCCAGTTTTATGTCCTCAATATAGCTCAAAAGGCGGGCCATTTTTTCAGGGTTCTCACTTATTATTTCAAAATACCTCATCAGTATTGTGCCCACCCTGTGACCATCTTTTGTGGTTCTGGAGAGGTATTTATTCAGAATTTCTATTACACGTCTTGATATCTCCCTGGGTGCCTTATCCAGGTCCACCTTCTCTGTCTCTTTATACCTCAGTATTGCCTTCTCATACTCGCCCTTGCTCTCAAGCGCAAGCCCAAGGATGTAGTGAGCTACCAGATTGTTGGGGTCTATTTCCACTGCCTCTTCATACTTCTGAATCGCGGCATCCAGTGTTCCCTCTCCGTCCAGCATGTATCCCTCTTCAATCTTATTCTCCACCTCCCCGGTAATCTTGCATCTCAGGAAGCTTTCAAAGCTCGGGTTACCCCTGTTCCTTTTCACATACTCTTTAAACTCCCTCAGGAGCTGTCTGGAATCCAGGAAGCTTACGTAGATATTCCCTATCTGCTTGGCCAGGGTCTCTGCCAGCTTCTGAGAGGCTTCAGGATTCAGAGACCCGATATCAAGCTCCATGGCACGCTGATAGTAGTGGATCGCCTCATCCATATCACCCTGACGCTCCAGCGCAAGCCCAAGGATATAGTATGGCATTGGACTGAAGGGTTCCAGCTCCACAGCACGGCGGTAATACTCAATAGCGCTCTTTAAATCCCCCTTTAGTTCATACTCTGACCCGATCCCTATATAATCCTCCGCAGTCTGCACAGACTCCTTTATAACATATCCTATCATCGATATGAAGGATTTTCTTTTTCTAACCTGGGAATGCAACTTTTTAAGCATTTTTACTAGATCTTCATTGGTGAATTTCAGCTTTCCAAGCCTCTTACCAAGTATGTTCAGTGTTTCTGATGTAAAATCCCTTATATTTGAGATATCCATTCTGAGAAGAGCCCTATAGCTCTCTGTGGCCCCCCTCATATCACCCTTCTTTTCAAGGGCCAAGGCAAGGAGAAAGTATCCCACTATGCTTGGATATTGTTTAATAGAGTTTTTGTAGCATTCAATCGCCCTCTCTAAATCCCCGATTTCCTCCAGCATGTCCCCATCTTTTATGTACTCCTCAGCCTGCCTTATTATCTCCCTCTTCCTGACCTGCTCATGTACCTCCTGAAGGATTTCCTGCAGCTTCTTCCTCGGAGCCTCCATACTCTTATCAATTTCCAGAGCTTTTCTCAGGCAATTAATTGCCTCATCAACCTCCCCACACTCTTTGAGCAGAGCACCGAGGTTTGCATAAGCCTCTGCGTAATTCGGGTTCTTTTTAACAGCCTTTTTATAATTTTTTATGGCACCTTCAATATCACCCTTATTCTCCAGGGCAATTGCCAGATTAAAATATGCAACAGAGTAGTCTGGGTCAATTCTGATAGCTTCTTCGTACTGGGCAATGCCCTCCTCAATATATCCATCATAGTAAAACGTATTCCCGAGCAGAACCCGCAACCTTGCGTTCTCAGGGTCCCTTTCAACAACCTTTATATAGTACTCTCTTGCTCTAGCATATTCGCCCCTTTTGTGGTACTCTATAGCCTTCTGGAGATTCTCATCCATTTTTCCGCCTTATGCTTTTTTTTAGTTTATTGTGGGTATTTTAAGAAACACTGCCTCCTCTCTCCACACCCAAGGCATTCACAGGATTTAAGGCATTACTTTAAGGTTTCTTTGGAAATAACTGACCAAACACCCGCCAGATGCGATATTATGGTGAAAACCCTGCTGCTCCCTCTTCTCACATCTCTGTATTTTTATTTTTTATATATTATTCCTTAAACGCAGAATAGTATAAAAAGTTGATGGTATTGGGGTTCAGGCAAAGCGACTGTTGAGCACGCCTATATTCCTCAGGTCGAAAATGAGCAAAAGGTAGCTAAGTATCTGTTTTGCTTCCCCTATATGGAAAATCAGCTTGTGGGCAAAATAGTACTGCTTCTTTCGTCCTGTACGTAGCTCCAGGAAGGAGACGAAGTTTCCTGACACAAAATCCACAAAGCTGGCGGGGGTTATCTTCACATCTATACCCGCGAGAGAGCTCAGCTTCTTTGCGTGCTCCTCTGAGAGAATACTTCCAACCTCTTTAATTACCTCCTTATCATCACTGTTGGGAAAGTCCGCATAGTCCACCTTCTTATCGGAGAGAATCTCCACAAAGCGAATTGCATCCTCGATGGGGAACAGCAGCGCTGCACTCCCACTTAAGGCTCCGTAGAGGCTTGCGTAGGAGCCCACCATTGCTATGCCCTCGCCACCAACGAGGTTCGAGAACTTTTCTATCTCCTCAATCACCGGGCCCTCGATGCTTATAGTGGTGTTTATGCCCGTTATCTTCTTAACAGCCTCCGCGAGTTCTGCCACACTATCATAGCACGTCTTTCTGAAAGTCTCCGCAACGCTCTGCCTCACCACTACAGGCGTCTCTTTAGTCCTTGCTCTGGCATCCTCCTCCAGAACCTCAACCGCCTTCTTCACCGCCTCCAGAATCTCCTTATTTTCATATGGCTTCTGGATGAAGTCTCCTGCTCCGTGCTTCAGGCTTGCAATAGCGCGCTCAAGGCTCGCATAGGCGGTAATCATTATAACATAGATGCTTCTGTCCTGCTCCTTTATCCTTCTCAGAAGCTCAACACCATCCATATCCGGCATCATTATGTCTGTAATCACTATATTGAATCCGTCACCCTTAATCTTCTCAAGGGCCTCCATGGCCGAGCCCGCCACTTCTACATTGTAACCATGCTTCTCAAGGAGTTTTCTGAGGCTTAATCTTATGAGTTCCTCGTCATCTACAACCAGAATTTTTGGTTCCATCAACTTTGACCTCCACCCTGAAGTCCGGTGAGTTGTAAATGTGAATATATGCATTAATCACATATATTAAGGTTAAGTTTCGGATTCAATACTTCAGGATTCCAAACTTTTCCATGGTAGCTTGCTTTTTTACCTCTGGTGCTCCTATGTCAGGCGAATGGGTGCGTGTGCAGAGGGAGGATTTTTCCATCGCTGATGAAATAGCACGTATTAAGGCAGTATCAAGGCGGATTGGTGGCATAGTCTCCTTCCTGGGCACAGTGCGCGACTTCTCTCGCGGTAAGGATGTGGAGAAGCTTGAGTTTGAGTACTACCCGGGAATGGCTGAGAAGAAGCTGGAGGAGATCCGGCAGCTTGCAAAGGAGAAGTTCGATGTTATTGAGATATCGGTGATACACCGCTATGGCGAGCTTGGTATAGGAGAGAATATAGTACTCATAGTAGCCGCCGCAGAGCATCGTGCCGACGCCTTTAAAGCATGCCGCTATGTAATTGATGAACTTAAAAAGCATGTGCCTATCTGGAAAAAGGAGCACACCAGCGAAGGTGAGGTCTGGATTGAGGAGCACCCATAAGTGGCGTCAAGTATAAATAACTGAAAGGGGGAAAAATTTAACCCAGGAGGCAGAGCGCAATGGCAGATATAAGGGAGTTTAAGGCTGATGTTACGATAAAGATAGACTATGACAAGTGCAAGGGGCACGGTGAGTGCGTGGATGTGTGCCCTGCCGAGGTTTATGAACTCGTCGACGGCAAGTCAACCGCCCCCCGCGTGGCTGACTGTATAGAGTGCTGTGCATGCGTTGAGGCATGCCCTGAGGGGGCAATAGAGCACAGCTCCTGCTGAGGTCTCGGTGTGAGGCTTCTCGCCCTGGAGAATGCGGAGGGGGAGCATTTAGGCTGTTTTGAGCAGCTTGCAGAGGCTCGGGGTATTACCGTTGAGTATCGCCACCTCTGGCGAGGAGACGACCTGGAAGGTGCCCTTGAGTATGACCTGATTGTAATCCTTGGCGGACCAATGAGCGTAAATGACGAGGATAGCTACCCATACCTAGCTGAAGAGAAGGCGATTATAAGGCGTGCTCTGGCTGAGGAAAAACCTCTGCTTGGCGTGTGCCTGGGAGCACAGCTAATTGCCAGCGCTCTGGGAGCGAGGGTCTACCCCGGCGAGAAAGAGGAACTTGGATGGTACCCTCTCACAATAACCGGGGAGGGCAGAAAGGATGAGGTTTTTTCCGCCTTTCCCCCTCAACTCGAGGTTTTCCAGTGGCATGGAGAGACCTTCGACCTGCCGCAGGGAGCCACGCTGCTGGCAAGCTCACAGCTCTACCCGCACCAGGCCTTTCGTGCTGGCAGGAGCTATGCACTGCAGTTTCACCTTGAGGTCACGGCTGAAATGGTGCGCGACTGGTCAAGAGAGGTGCCAGAGAGGCGAGACGAGATACTCCTCAACCTGGAAAAAAGGGTGGCTGAGCTGAACCACTGGGCAGAGGTGTTCTTTGACCGCTGGCTGCGCCTTGCTGGGCTTTAACCAGATTTATTTAACTTCCCCCTCGATTTTCGCAAGATTTATATTATATTAAATTATAACATTTAATTCATGGTCCCTATAATCTCTGTGATAGGCAGGAAGAAAGCTGGTAAGACTACCATACTTGAACGCCTGATTGTCGGGCTTAAGACACGCGGGTACCGTGTGGCCACAATAAAGCACCACATTCACTATGGCTTCAGCATAGACTCACCCGGAAAGGACACCTGGAGGCACTCTGCTGCTGGTGCAGATGTGGTGGCTATCTCCTCGCCCGACCGCCTCGTTTTAATGCGAACCACATCAAAGGAACTGTTTCTAAGGGAGATTGTTGAGCGCTACATGAGCGATGTTGATGTGGTGCTTACAGAGGGTTATGCAAGAGCAGAGACGCCAAAGATACTGGTGGCAACTGGTCAGGAGGACTTAAAACTCTTCACCAGCGCTGCAGGCGGAGAGATCGTGGCGGTGGTTAGCGATTCTGAGGTTAAGGCTAACTGTGAGGTTTTTGGATTCGATGATGTGGAGAGGCTGGCAGGCTTCATAGAGGAGAGGTTCCTGAGCCATGGCACGTGAGACGGTGCTCACAGAGCGCCAGATTGAGGTGCTGAAGCTCAAGGCGCAGGGATTGAGCACAAGCGAGATTGCAAAGCGTCTGGGCACGACAGTTGCCAATGTCTCCGCTACCGAAAGAAAGGCGAGGGAAAACATCCAGCGCGCCAGGAATACTCTGCGCCTTGTGAAGATGCTCGAGGCACCCCTGAGTATTGTCATAGCTCCAGAGACTGACCTCAATGATGCTGTCCGCGAGATATACCGCAGGGCCGATGAGGCAGGAATATGGATTTCCCACAGTTTTCCATCACTGGCAGCGCTCATCCAGCAGGCTGCAGGAGAAAAGATTCGCGGCAGAAGGGTGCTGGCAGAGATAGAGGTGGCGGTCACTCGAGAGGGTGAGGTAATGGTAATGTAGTGCTAACTCAGGCTGTACACCACCCCCGGAAGCGGCGGCATGGTCGCAGATGGTGGCTTCTGGCTTTTAATCCTGCCATTGCTCAGCACACATATACGGTCCGCAAGTATAGCAGCGTCTTCATAATCGTGGGTTACAATTATGGCTGGTATGTTGAGGGTTTTGAGAATATCTCTCACCTGCTCTCTTACCTCCTGCCTTGTGCGCAAATCGAGAGCTGAGAAGGGCTCATCCAGGAGAAGAAGCCTCGGCTTTGTCACCAGAGCTCTTGCCAGAGCAACGCGTTGCTTTTGCCCACCTGATAGTTCGCAGGGCATGTGATAGCGCAGCTCTGCCAGCCCCAGAGCCTGCATTATAGCATTCACCTCTTCGCCAATCCTCGCCCTGCTGTAACCCCTCACCTTCAAGCCAAAGGCAATGTTCTCATAAACATTAAGGTGGGGAAAAAGCGCCAGCTCCTGAAAAACAAATCCAATGCTGCGCTTCTGGGGTGGAATATTTATCCCGAGTTCTGAGTGAAAAGCCAGAGTGTTGCCGATGCGTATGTAACCCTCATCTGGGGTGACAAGACCTGCAATGGCTTTGAGCGTTGTGCTCTTACCCGAGCCATTTTCGCCTAGAAGTGCAAGAATCTCCCTGCCAAGCTTAAGCTGCACATTCAGCCTAAAGCCCGGAAATCTCTTGGTTATGCTAAGGTCAAGCATCTGCATACCTCCTCTTTGGTACTATCTCAAATGCGAAAAGTATGAAGAAGGAGATGAGTATGAGCAGAGCCGCAAGCACAAGCGCTTTGCCCATGTTCACCTGAAGAGCTGAATACACTGCAAGAGGCATCGTCTGCGTCCTGCCCACAAAGTTACCTGCGAACATTATGGTGGCGCCAAACTCACCCATTGCACGTGCCCAGCTCATTATAACACCCGCTATAATAGCACCCTTAGCCAGGGGAAG
The DNA here is from genome assembly GCA_015521615.1 of Candidatus Hydrothermarchaeota archaeon. Lineage (GTDB taxonomy): Archaea > Hydrothermarchaeota > Hydrothermarchaeia > Hydrothermarchaeales > BMS3B > Pyrohabitans. Next base: position 3,225 of record WANW01000064.1, on the reverse strand, counting down.
AGAAACCCTGAGAAAGGTGGTAAATTCAGAGGCGCCCAGGGTGTATGATGCCCCCTCAAAGGTTCTGCTAACACCGGCAAAGCCTGCTCTTGCAGAGCGCACATACAACGGAAGGGCAACAAAGGTCTGAGCAATTACCACGGCAGCGGTTGTGAAAGGCAGAATTATACCTGCGCTGGCAAGGTACCTGCCCAGGATGCCCTCTCTGCCAAAGGCGGCAAGCAGCGCTATTCCCGCCACCGCCGGGGGGAGTACCATGGGCAGGTTTATTATCACTTCCAGAAAGCGGCGCAGTGGCGAGCTACTCCGTGCAAGCAGGTAAGCCACAGGCGTGCCGATAATCACAATAAGCAGTGTTGCGAGAGTGGCGGTGAAGAGGCTGAGCCTCACTGCAGCCATCACATCCTCGCTTAGAAGCATTCCGGGGGATACATCGCTCACACTGATTAACACAGCAATAACGGGGAGTAGGATGAACCCGGCTACGGCGACTCCCGTAAAGGTGCGAATTAGCGCAAAGGCATTCATTGCACCACCTCAAAGCCGTGCTTTTGCAGAATCTCTCTCCCCTGCGGTGAGAGGAGAAAGTTGACGAACTCCCGGGCAAGTTCCTTATTCCCGGAGTTGGAGAGCACGCCCACGTAGTAGCGCGGGCTCACGTTTACCTGAGGAAGCTCTATAACCTTTACCTTATCTCCGGCCGCAAGCGCGTCGGTGGCATAGACCATGCCAGCGTCTGCCTCGCCCAGCGCAACCTTCGCAAGCACGCCACGCACACTGTCTTCATTGGACACCACGCGGGAGAGCACCTGCTCCGCAAATCCTGAGCCATAGATTGCGTCCAGATTAAAGAGTGCCTCTCTGGCATACCTGCCAGCGGGCACAGCCTCGCCAGCAATAACCAGCTTTACATCGCCACAAAGGTCCTCCACGCTTTTTATATTGGCAGGGTTATCAGAAGGCACAACCACAACAACCCTGTTTTCTGCAAAGGCAATGCCTTTATCGACATAGCCCTCCTCCACCAGTGCACGCATGTGCTCCTCGTTGGCAGAGGCAAAGACATCAGCACTGGCACCCTGCTCTATCTGGACGCGAAGTGTGTTTGAGCCCGCGAAGTTGAGTTCAACCGCAGCGCCGTGCTTCTCCTCAAACTCATTTGCTACTTCCTGGAAGGCTTCTGTCAGACTTGCTGCGGCAAAGACTGTGATCCCATCCTTGGAGGATGTGCAGCCTGTCGCAAGAGCGACAAGGAGGAGCAGGCTAAGAAAGCGCATACTCAGCTATGCGATAGTAGCCAACGCCAGCGCAGCTTCTGCACAACCGCGTACCGTTTTCGCCTATGCTAAGCGACTCTGGCACAAGCTCACCACAGGAAGTGCATTTCACTATCGAAGAGTTCTCAAAGAGCGCATTGAGCTCAATCTTAACCGGAGTAATCTCAAGCCACTCCTCACCGAGCTTTAAAAGCTCTCCCGCAAGACGTTTCTCCTCTTCCCGTGTAAGCTTACCTTCGCGCAGCATCCACTTTTTCATGAGTGCGGAGTGCTTCCATGCGTCGCGGCGCAGAGCCACGCGGTACCCCTGCCCTGTGTCCACCCTGCCTACAGTCAGGGCAAGCTTCCCGTAGTTTTCTACAAAGGCATTGCCATGCCCGAGAGTCGCTCCGGTGGCTGCCTGCATGCCGTCAGCCAAACAGCGCGCGGTTTCACTTATGGCGATAAGCTTCTTGCTCCCCCGCCTGGTATTGAGCTTCCGCAGCGCCAGTGTTGCCATTCGCACGCCCAGCGCTATACCGGGCGCGAGATGACCATGCAGCTTCCTGGCAAGCTCTACCACCTCTTCTTCCTTCAACTCCATAATACCACCTCATGTAAATAGATGTACCTTTATCTCCTCTCCCCGCCTGGTGTCCCTTTCTATGATTGCATAACCGTCCACCAGTGCACTGCGCAGATTCGACGCTATTGCAGAGACGTTGTACTTCTCGCCGCTCTTCATCAGTGGCATTTCGCTGCCCTCAAAGCCAATTGGCCTGGCATAGCCGTTTTCAAGGCGCACAAACACCAGGTTGGCGATATCCGCAGCGTCAGTATCTTTTGTGGATAGCAGTATGTCCTCGGTTATCCTCGCATGAAGGAAGGGCTCTTCGCTCCTGCCGAGGAAGTACCTGCGCAGATGAAGCTGCGCAGCAACCAGCGCACCTGTGGGCTTGCCTGGCAGGGCGAATACAGGCGTATCCCGGATTATGCCCACTGCTATTGGCTTACCCGGACGCGTCTTGACTTTGTACATCACCACCTCACCCAGCTCTTCAATAGCACGCAAAACATAGTCGCGCTTTCCAACACTTACACCGCCGCTGGTGACGACACAATCGTAGTGCTCCACCGCTCTGACAAGCGCCTGTTTTGTTGCCTCATAGTCATCCTCAATTGCACCGAGATAGCTTGCATCGCATCCCCACTGCTTCAGCATCGCGAGTACCACAAAGGAGTTTATGTCACGGATTATGCCGCGGGCAATTTCATTGCCTGTTGCGAGCACAGCTACACGAGGCTTGCGGTATACCTCAACCTCCTCAATGCCCTGGCCGCAGAGAATCCCAAATTCCTGTGCCCTTATCCTGGTTTTTGCCTTCAGGATGACCTCCCCTCTGCGGTAGTTGCTACCTCTGGGCACAACCTTGGTACCCTTCTCAATGGGTATACCGTACAGCTTATCTCCCTCAACACGGGCATCCTCAAGGCGCAGGACGCAGTCTGCACCTGGAGGCAGAAACGCACCGGTTGCGATATACATGGCCTCGCCTTCCCGAAGCTCTGGTAAGGACTCATAGGCATCGCCAGCATATATGCTCCCGACGATGCTCAGAGGGTAACGCTCCGCATCGATGCTGCGCATCGCATAACCATCGTAACTGGCAATATCATGGGGCGGTGAGTCCTCTGTGGCGAGCACATCATCCGCAAGCTCCCTGCCGAGCAGCGATAAATCAACCCTCACAACCTCAGCATTGCGATTGAAGTAGAACCTCTCTCTCAGAGTATCAACAATTTCCCGCGCTCTGCTCAGGGGCACAAGTTTTTCCATCCCGGCGCCACCTGCTAAATGATTTTATTTAAATTAATAGTTTTTTTAAACGTAAGGGTATAAAAAGGTTTTTATAAAAAATTTTTTATAATGGCCTGTAGGATGTTATTGATTTTTTAAAGAGCTGTTATT
>WANW01000063.1 GCA_015521615.1 Candidatus Hydrothermarchaeota archaeon | reverse complement strand
TTCAGCTTTAACTCTGTGGGAAATGTTACAGTTAGGCTACGGGATAAGTACCTCACCAACCTTCCAACTCTCAGCAATGACGAAAGAGGGGTAGACTTCACCGGTGATGGAAAGGCAGACCTTCCGGTGCTGGTCAACCCGGGAGGAAATAGCTCTGAAATCCTTCTCTTAACCTACAGCGTACCAGACACCGCACCACCGAGCATAACCTTCGTCTCGCCGACGCCTGCAAATAACAGTGTGGAAAGCGGAAAATCAATCTTTATAAATATAACCTCCGATGAATCACTCAGCTCAGCGAACCTTTACTTGCAACTTTGGAACGGTACAGAATGGGTCTTCCCAGGCGATATTACAATGCCAATACCCCTGAGTGGCTCCAATACGGTCTGGCATCTTAATCTAACCGCATACTCCCACGACTTAATATTGAGATACTGGGTAGAGGCAAAAGACCTTGCGGGCAATTCGAACACCACCGAGATGAGATATGCAACCATCGCTGGCTTCCCGCCGGTGATTTACGCGAGCCTTGGCGGTGTTGCATATGTGCCCCAGTACACCACCCAATTTAACACGTTGTATCTCTTCATCAACGAAGGCTCTCCTGACACTTTGCGGATTTACAGAAACGGCAGCCTATATAAAACGCTCAGCTACGTAGGTTATGAGAGCTTCAACGTAAGCATAGACTCTTCGCAGGCTGGCGTGTGGAACTACACCCTCGTTGCCAACGACACCTTTGGAAATGTCAACTCCACCTCTTTGCTGATAACCGTAACACCCGCAGAGGCAAGCGTTGAGAAAAACATAACTGGGAGTCCAATATCCATAGACGAAACCTACACCAACACCTCCGTCGTGCTGGAGATTCTCCCGGAGGCTAATGCTGGCGTGCTGCGCCTGAATGCAAGTATGAGTATAAACGTTTCCGAGCTTGAGAGCAACACAAGCAACGAGGAGTTCGTTTATGCCTTGGCTTCCGGGCAGGTTTCTCTTGGCAAGTTCGTCAAAATCGAAGCAGATGCCCGTGATGCAAATGGTGGCTTCATAGCGCTGCGCTATGCTGTGATTTCAGTAGACTACACTCCGGAAGACCTGGATAAAAACGGCGATGGCAATGCTGACGTAAACGAGAGCACTCTCACGCTGTGGCGCTACTGCTCTTCGAACAACACCTGGCAGGAGATTCCTCACGGTTCCAACTACACCATAAACTGCGGCGGAGAGAACATCACAGTCTTTGATAGCGGAGTTGATGTGAACAAGCACATTGTATGGGTGAGTCTTAGCCATCTCAGCGTCTTTGGAATAGCAGGTGCGGTTCTGGACAGCGACGGAGATGACATCCCAGACATCAATGACAGCTGCCCAACTCAGGCGGAGAATTTCAACGGCTACCAGGACGACGACGGCTGTCCTGACACCAAGCCGAGCGCACCTTCTGGTGGCGGCGGTGGAGGTGACCTGCCGGAGAATGCTGTTGAGATACCAAAGATAAAAGCGGGTGAGAGCCACGTTACGGTATTCAACGATAAGTACGTCCCTGATATTCCAAGCATAGAGATATTCGCCTCCCAGGATCAGTACTACACCAGGATTTCAGTAGACACCTACAGGGAGAAGCCAGGCTGGGTTATCTTCGACGACGCTCCCGGCAAAGTCTACCGCTACTTCAAGATAAGATACTCCAAGCCCAACACCTATGTTGAGAAGGCGAAGATTACCTTCAGGGTGAATGAGAGCTGGCTTAAAGCAGAGGACATCGACCCTTCGACAGTTATGATGTACCGCCTGAACGAAGCAAAGCAGTGGGAAAAGCTTTCGACAACGCCCGAGAAGGCTGGAGAGGGTTACATTTACTACGTTGCAGAGACCTCTGGATTCAGCTGGTTCGCCGTCACTGGCAAAAAGGGAAGCGGCTTCAGGGACATCTTCGCCAAAGTTGAAGAAATCAAACCCACATCAACACCGGCACCAAAGCCGGTACAGGAAGAAAAGCCGGTGGTCACTACTCCACCTGAGACAAAGCCACCAGTTGCCGCGCATAAGCCTAAACCAGAAGTAAAGCCGACGCCAGCACGAAAACCAGGGGTAGAAAAGCCCGAAAAGCGCGGAATATGCGGACCAACGCTGGTTTCAGCGCTTGCAATGCTTGCAATACTTCTGCGAAGGAGGAAGTACTAAGGGTGCCAAAGGCACCCACTCTCCACTTATGAAAATGCGAAATTTGGGAAATTTTAAGCTTGCTACAGAGTTAACTAAACCAAAAATTGTTCGGTTTATTTGAAGGAAATTCCAAAGAAAAGTATAAATCTCGTTGGCTATTAGTACTATACGTCTGGAGAGGGTGGAAAATGAGGATGTGGCTGATTGCCTTAATTTCCTGCTGTCACAGCCGCAACACCGCACTCATGGAATGGCTCGGGAGCATGGGGTACAACAACCAGAGTCTGCAGGGGTTACTGGGCAGGGAACGCATCCCGGGCTGCCAGTACTTCTAGGAAGCGTGGAGCCATGATGGGATGTCAAAAATAGTGGGACAAAATCCGCTGGAAAACATCTATATCAAGACATTTACCACACCTCACCAAAGATCCAGGCAAAGCCGCTCTTGCCTATGCGAAACGCAAATCGTTCCCTTCCGACTGGATGGATTGGCCGCTAAACTGTGTCACCTGTCCAGTTTAAGTAAACAATGGCAAAGGAAATAAATCCCAGTCTTGTCAATAGAAATTTGAGGGTGTTTTGTATGGCCGCAGAAATACCAGATCCCCGTAGAAGGAGAAGGGAGGTAGAGGAAACACTTGAAGAAGCAACTGACACCGCACGAGATGCTGTATATGGTGGCGTTGGTGGCGCAGTAGTAGGCGGTGCAATAAGAGGTGCCCCTGGTGCGAGAGTTGGGGCGATGGTTGGGGCCGCAGCTGGGGTTGCGGTTGGCAGGATAGCTCGCAGGGTGGGTGAGTGGGCTGGCAGGGACCCTGAGGCTGAACAAGAAGCCGAAGTGATGGAGAGAGCGCTTCAGATAAAGAGAGAAGATCCTTCCATTTCCGGCCCTGAGGCAATCAGGCGCGCTAGAGAAGAACTCGAAAATGATTAACATTCTACCAGCTGTCTAATACAGACCGACAATCATACTCACATTAGACAATATTATCCATGCAAGTGTTATTTTTCTTTTCCGTTAAACTCAAAATGACTTGCAGTAGTAGAGAGCAGATTTCACAAAAACATCTCTTTGAAGCGCATTTCAATAACTAAAAGTAACTAAAGACGATTTTGGCATTTTATTTGAAGCAAACTTCCAAAAAAGTTTATAAGGGATGCCTTCAAAGGGTGTGTGCGGGAGGTTGGCTGTCTGTGAAGCCCCTTCAGTTAGGGCATATCTTCGCGCTACCGCTGCAGGCTGCGATAAGGGCTCAGAATCTGGCGCTTCAGGAGACCCTCTCCTTCCTGGAGGAGTTCGGCACAGAGAAGGGCCGTGCAAGAACCTTCAGCCTGAGAGCGGAGAGGGTGGTTGAGGAGAGAAGGGTAGACCCGGAGACGGGCGAGCCGGTAACCGAATTCAAGGCAAAACCTGTGGAGCTGAGCATCCCTCTGCTCGCGCTTGTGCACCCTCCGGTGATGCAGCTCATGGAGATGGACGTGGAGTTCGGGATCGAGATAGTTGAGCCCAGATCGGAGCCCATAAAGTCGCCTGCCATACCCGGGGCTGTGAGGGATGTGTCTCTGGCCCCTACCCTCGGCATGTTTGCTCCGCTTGGGGCGACGAATCCCACAACAATCAAAGTTAAGATGAAGATCGCCAGGGAAGTGCCAGAAGGCATGTCCAGGCTCGGAGATGCTCTCGCCGACATGCTGAGCGGAAGGACACCTCCAGCAGGAGGCCAAAAATCCGGGCCTCAAAAACCCCTGCCAGAGACCTCGCTCCCGGTTGAGAAAATCCGCGGAATCGGTGCAGAGACCGCGAGCCTTCTCAGGAAGAAAGGTATAAGCACCCTCGCCGACCTGATCGCCGCAACCGGGACAGAGGAGGGGGTGAGGGAGCTTGCCAGGGCTGTGGGGGCTTCTGAAAGACGCATACTGGGCTGGAGACGCAAAGCAAAGCTCCTCGCTGAAGGAGAAAAATAAGGGGGTGAAAATGTGGCAAACATACCTGCTGAGCTGAGAGCTCTGCCACTGGAGCATGTGGTGGGCTCGCCGCTGGTGGCGGCGATAAAGGCGCAGGCGCTGGCTGCGAAGACCACGGTGGACTTCATAAAAGAGGTGGGCCTCAAGGAGGACACCAGCTGGACTGCAGAAGACGACAAAACCGGCTACGAGGCGCGGTACGTGGAGTTCAAGTTCGACAGGGTTATTGAGGAGAGGGACACCTCCACGGACCCGCCGAAAACGGTGCACAAGGTGGTGCCCTCAAAGCTGACGGTGCCGCTCCTGAGCATCGTCCCCATACCCTACATCCGAATCAGCGACATGACAATAGACTTCGAGTACCACATTAGAGACGTGGAGACCTCGGAGTCCACGAGCGAGACCAACATAAGCACCAACGCAAAGGTTGGCGGGTGGTTCTACAAGGTTCAGCTCAAGGGCTCCTTTACCTACCGGACAGCAAACAAGAGGGAGACCGACAGGCGCAGCACCCTGAAGATAACCGTCAACGCTGTGCAGGATGAGATACCTGAGGGCCTCGCAAGGGTTCTGGACATGCTCAGCGAGGCCATGAAGGTGGTGCCGCTCTCTGAGGGCACGGTGATAACCGTCCCGGCCGGTGGCTCCGGTGGAGGCGGGTCAGGAGGCGGCTGAGCACACTCCCGAGCACACCGCCCCCTAACCGCCGGAGCTGGTGGCAATGACAGAGAAGACGGAGGTCAGCCTTAAGACGGTGGTGGGAGGGATACTCCAGGCCCTGAGAGAGGCCAAATTTCTCGGCGACAGGGAGAGCGCCAGGCTCATGGAGACCTACAGGGGCGATGCCGCCCTCTCAGCCTTCTCAGTCCCGGCTTTTACCATCTCTGAGGTGGAGCTGGAGCTGAGGTTTGCGGTGGCGAGTGCGCCCGAGGTGCGCAGAAAGGCGGATATAAAGGTGAGGATTACGCCCGAAGCGCTGAAGGGTCTAGAGCCACACCATATCAGCACCCTGAAAATTAAGCTCTCACCCGTTGAGCTGAGGGTGTTTGAGACAAGGGAGCTGGAAGGAGCATGATAACGCGGAACGATGTGATAGCAAACGCCAGGCGCTACCTCAATGTGCAGAGCTGGTCGCCGCAGAGTGACAAGCACATCTTCAGCACCGCAAACCCTGACCACACCTTCCACAGCATCTACAGGCAGGGGAGACAGTACGACTGCATCCCCTACTGCTACGGGGGCAACGACTCTGTAACACGTTTTCTCAGCAGAATTCAGAACTCCACCTGCCCCGGAGGAAGGGACAGGTGCCCTCCGGGCGGCCACACCTTCCGCCAGAGGGGTACGAAGCACTGGTACGACCCTCCGCCGCGAGGGCTTGGATACCGCTCCAGGGTGCCGCGCAGCCTTGCTGGAATAGACTGCTCAGCCTTTGCAAGCCGGTGCCTGGGCATTGCCCGGAGAACCACAACCACGCTGCCCCAGATTTGCCTTGAGATTAAGCCTTCGGAGCTTAAGAGGGGGGACCTGCTCAACTGGAGGGGCAGCCATGTGCGCATTTTTGAGGAGTGGAGGGGGGCAAGGGTACGCGTGTACGAAGCCTCCGGCTCCCGTGGCAGGGTGGTGCACCGGGAGGTGAGGTGGGACAGCAGGTACACCCCCTGCAGCCCCTTTCCGCAGTTTCGGTTGGTGAGTCCAGCAGTGTGCCCAGTAACCGAGCCCAACCCCACCTTTGAGGTGGAGGTAAGGGGTAGTGGAGAGGTGGAGGTGCTTTCCTTCTCCTTTGACAACGCCTGCATATACCCGCGGATTATTCGCACCTGCCCGCTGCGCATCATGTACACCCCGGAGCGTGGCCTTACTTCTGGTGACTACCTGCTGCAGATGAAGGCGGTTAACAGAGTCGCGGATCAGTCCTTTGTGGATGAGGTGAGGTGGCGCATCACCGTAGAGCTGTAGCCGTCGTTGAGCTGCTTCAGAACCTCATCCCCGGGGAAGACCATGTGCACCTCATGACCTCGCCTCTCAGGCAGGTGCTTCACTAGGAGCGAACTCCTCGTTGTTCTTCACCACAAGGAGGCTGCATATCTCCATGCATCCGATGCGCGTACGTGTGCACTCCTGACATATGTCGGTCCTATTGTTGATTAGTGAAGTTAAAATAGTGATGTTTATTGTATGAGGTGCGACGCCTGTGGAAGCGAGCACCTCAGGGTGGAGGTCATCTTTCCGCCTGTTTCCTCTCTTGATTTAAAGCATGTGGAGGGGCACCTCTTCAGGCATGTTAGGACAGGCAGGTTGTACCGTATTTGGAAGCTCTGCGATGCCTGCAGGCATGCTATCAAGGTCCGCAGTAGAATTTTTGCTCTACCATTTGCTGTGAAGAAAGGCAAACGGAGTGTCTTTGAGATTAGACCAGATTCCGTAGCCAAAGCGAAAGCCTGATAAACCTGAAGCGCTAAGTGGCACCATGGCGGAGTTCTATCCCGAGCTTACTGAGGAGTTCAGGCGCTTTATAGAGGCCCAGCATATATTCTTTGTGGCCTCGGCTCCGCCCGGAGGAGGCAGGGTTAACCTCTCGCCCAAGGGGTACAAAAGCCTAACGGTGCTGGACAGCAGGACTGTCGCCTACGTGGACTACCCCGGCAGCGGCAACGCCACAGCGAGGCACATCAGAGAGGGAGGAAGCGTAACGCTGATGTTCTGCAGCTTTGAGGCAAAGCCCATGATTCTGCGCCTCTTCTGCAGGGGCGAGGTGCTCACCCTGGAGGAGGCGGAGAGGCGTGGCATACTTGCGAGGGGCGAGCTGGAGGTGCCCGACTATGCCCGGCAGGTGATTCTGCTCCACATAGAGGAGGTGATGACCAGCTGCGGCTACGGCGTGCCCTACTTCAGGTACCTCGGTGATAGAGAGACGCTGCGGGAGTGGTGCAGGAGGAAGCTCGCGCAGGGTGAGCTGGAGAAGTACCTGCGCTAAACCTCCAGCTCCACGAACTCAAAGCGCTCGGCGTCGAAGAGCCCCCGCGGGGTGAGCTTCAGCTTCGGTATCACCGGCAGTGCCAGGAAGGAGAGCGCCATTACCGGCTCCTCAAGGGTGCACCCAAGCTCTGCTGCGGCGGCGTTCACTCTCTCAAGCCTGGCCGCCACGTGCTCAGCCGGCAGGGTGCTCATAAGCCCTGCCACGGGAAGCGCCAGGGAGGCAAGCGTTCTTCCGCCTGCGACAACTGCTATGCCGCCCTGCATGCGTATAACCCGGTTCACCGCCTGCGCGAGCTCCGCATCGCCTGCGCCGA
>WANW01000062.1 GCA_015521615.1 Candidatus Hydrothermarchaeota archaeon | reverse complement strand
GGGGCGAGAGGATACTCCGCAGGGAGGAGCCCGAGCTGGCGCGGATGCTCCAGGGGTACCTTGAGGAGGAAGGTATTAGAGTGGTGAACTCCGCAAGTGCTGTTAAAGTGGAGCAGGGCAGGGAGGTTGTTATCAGGGCGGAAGTAGAAGGCGAGCTCAGAAGCTTCAGCGCCGAGAAGCTGCTTCTTGCTACCGGAAGGAAGCCAAACGTACCAAAAGGCGCTGAGAGGTACATTAAGCTTGGAAGGCGGGGTGAGGTGCTAGTGGATAAATACATGAGGGCAGGTAAGAACATCTTTGCCGCAGGCGACGCTACTGGTGAGCCCATGCTGGAAACAGTCGCCGCGCGGGAAGGAATGGTCGCTGCCACAAACGCTCTGTCAGAGAGAAAAGTGGAGATGGACTACTCCCTTGTGCCTCACGCAGTGTTCACCTCGCCCGCTCTGGCTGGCGTTGGCATGACCGACGAGCAGGCGCTTGCCAGAGGTATAAAGTGCAGGTGCAACACCGTACCTCTTGCCCTTGTGCCCCGCGCACGAGCAAGCGGCGAGGCGAAGGGTGCCGTAAAGATGGTGGTGGAAGAGGGCGGAAAGATACTCGGCGTGCACGTGCTTGCCGATAGGGCGGACGACATAATCCACGAGGCACTGATGATACTGAAGAACCGCATGAGCGTGGACGACGTAATAGAGACGCTGCACGTCTTCCCCACACTGAGTGAGGCTATAAAGCTCGCTGCACAGAGCTTCAGGAGGGACATAACAAAGATGAGCTGCTGTGTTGAGTAAGTCCGCAAAAGATAAAATGGAGTAGCGTACTACTTCATAAACATGACAGAGCAGAAGCAGCCAGAGATAAAGTTTGTCGAGGGCATTGTACCAGACGCTGTGGAGGACGTGGTCTACCGCATGTGCCCCATGCATCTAATGCGCCTCGAGGAGCGCATGAAGGAGCTGAAGAAGGGACAGATACTGGAGCTCCAGACGGACTATGAGGGTGCGCTCGTAGATATACCGGACTGGTGCAGAAAGACGGGGAATGAGCTTATCGGCGTTGAGGATACAGGGGAATTCTTTAAGTTCTACATAAAGAAGACGGTAGATTGAGATGTTCCGGGTATATCTCGACCATATGGCAACAACACCTCTTGACAGGGAAGCGCTTGCAGCTATGCTCCCCTTCTTGGAGAATAGCTTCGGGAATCCATCCCGGATTTATGACCTTGGCTCTGAGGCTAAGGAGGCGATAGAGCACGCCCGTGAGAGTGTGGCAAGATTGATAAACGCCTCACCTGGCGAGATTATTTTTACCTCATCCGGTGCAGAAGCAAACAATCTTGCGATTAGAGGCCTGGCAAAAGCAAACGAAAGGCGAGGAATGCATGTTATAACCTCTGAGATAGAGCACCACTCCACGCTCAATGCTTTTCGTTCACTGCAGAAGGAGGGATATGTGGTAACCTTTCTTCCTGTCAACTCCTATGGGGAGGTGAGTGTCGAGAAGCTTGAAAGTGCCATCACTGATAGAACCACACTTGTCTCTGTAATGCTTGCCAATTATGAGGTTGGCACTCTTCAGGCGGTAAAGGAAATCGCTGAGATAGCCCACGAGAAGGGCGCCCTTGTGCATACCGATGCTGTGGCTGCGGCTGGTAATATTCCAGTGGACGTCAGGGCTCTTGATGTGGATGCACTTTCGCTCTCTGCACACACCATGTACGGTCCCAAGGGTGTGGGAGCGCTCTACCTTCGCGAGGGACTGCGCATAGTGCCTCTCATCTACTCAGGCATTCAGGAGGAGGGCAGGAGGGGTGGAACAGAGAATGTCGCCGGTATAGTTGGTTTTGGAAAAGCAGCGGAGCTGGCATTGAAGCATCTTGATAAAGTGGAAAGGGTTCGCTGGCTGCGTGACAAACTGATAGAGGGCGTGCTCGAGGTGGAGAAGGTGGAACTTACAGGACATCCGGAGAAGCGCCTGCCCAACCACGCGAGCTTTATTGTGGAGAGTGTTGACGGCGAGGCGCTGATGATGGCACTGAGCTTTGAGGGCATATACATCGGCAACGGCACCGCGTGTATATCTCAGGTCTTGCGTGCCTCGCCGATTCTTCTAGCGATGGGCTACCCGGCGCAGCGAGCGCAGTGCAGTGCTATCTTTACCTTAGGCAGAGAAACGAGCAAGCGGGACATAGAGTATGTGCTGAGCAAGTTCCCGGGCGTGGTTGAGAAGCTGCGTCAGATTTCGCCGCTGTGGAAGGGATGACCAATTATCCCCTCATTTAACCCTGATCTCCTCAAAACCTGTATAGGGTACGAGAACCTTTGGCACCTCTATACTCCCATCTTCGCGCTGATAGTTCTCGAGTATTGCCACGAGGGTGCGTTCAGTCGCTATGAGAGTGCTGTTGAGGGTGTGCACATACTGCGTGGGTTCACTTGGTGAATCACGGAAACGTATTCTGGCACGCCTCGCCTGGTAGTCGGTGCAGTTGCTGCAGGAGACGACTTCACGGTACTTCCCCTGCCCCGGAAGCCATGCCTCAATATCGTACTTTTTGGCAGCCACAGTACCTATGTCGCCGGTGCAGATGTTCACCACGCGGTATGGTATGCCCAGCTTCCGGTACACTTCCTCGGCATTTGCAAGCAAACGCTCGTGCTCGTCCCAGCTATTCTCAGGGCGGGAGAAAACAAACTGTTCTACTTTTTCAAACTGATGTACCCTAAAAATGCCTTTCGTGTCCCTTCCGTGCGCTCCCGCCTCCTTCCTGAAGCACGGGCTTACACCAGCGTAACGCAGAGGCAGAGCCTTGCCGTCCAGGATTTCGTCCATGTGCATTGCGAGTATCGCGTGCTCAGAAGTTGGTATGAGGTACAGATCTTCATCCTCAATCTTATAAATCACATCTTCAAAATCTGCTAGGTCTGTAGCCGCCTCCTCGGCGGCACGGCGCAGCATGTATGGTGGCTGAAGCAGAATAAAGCCCTTTTCTGCGAGGAAGTCGAGAGCAAAGTTTATGAGCGCATAGTTCAGCTTCACCAGCTGATTCTTCAGGTAGTAGAATCTGGAGCCCGCAGCCTTGGCAGCTCGCTCTATGTCGAAGAGGTCATTAAGCAGCGCGAGGTCGATGTGGTCTCTGGGCGGAAATTCGAACCTCTTGGGTTCCCCCCAGGTGCGAACCACAACATTGTCCTCCTCGCTCTCGCCAACTGGCACACTATCGTGGAGCAGGTTGGGCATTCGCATCAGCAGGCTTCTCAGCTTTTCCTCGAGCTCATCTACACGCACCTCCAGACGCTTAATCTCCTCGGGCAGACGTTTAATTTCAGCAACCTTCGCCGAGATGTCCTCGCCTCTCGCCTTGAGCTGAGAAATCTCCCTGCTGAGTATATTCCGCTGCCTGCGCAGCTCATTCAGGCGGGTAAGTGAGGAGCGCCACTCTTTATCAAGGGCTATAATTTCATCCACCAGCTTGAGTTTCTCCATGTCGCCGCGCTTTCTCAAATCCTTCCTCACGACCTCCGGGTTTTCCCTGAAAAGATTTATGTCAAGCATGGCTACAGCCTCAGCATCTCACTTATCAGCTTCTCACAGAAGAGCAGGTCATCTATTGTTGCAAAGAGTGTTCCTATGTTAGTGTGCTCCGTATGGGTTTTAACCTCTTTACCTTTGTGCACAGTCTTAACCCTAATCCCTCTGGGAGCAACACGGTTGTCAAGCTCCAGAAGGTAAGCCATATGTGAAGCCTCTTCTTCACTGGCATAGTGGAAGACAAGCTCTGCTCTTGCGTGCATCACTCGCTTCCCCCGTGTTCCAGCTGCTCCCTTATCTTTTCTTCTACGTGCTTTAAAAATTCTTCCTCCCTGCCTTTTGGTATTTTTGCTCCAGCTGCGATATCATGACCACCGCCTTCGCCTTTGACAAGCTCACTGGCATAGAGCATGGCTTTGCCGAGATTGAGGCCACTATCCACAAGTTCCCTGTTGCCACGCGCGGAAACTTTGACCTCGCCATCCTCGGCATCAGCAAAGGCAATTATTGGTTTGACCTCACCGAGTATACGGGAGTTGAGCACCATGCCAGCTACTGTGCCGATAACATTCTCATCTATCTCCTCACCCGCGTGCAGAGCGTACACCGCACCCTCGTCTCTAATTCTGTCAAGATTCTGGGTTATCCAGCCATAGCAGGTGCTCAAATACTCACGGTGCTCGCGGAGCATGCCCAGGGAGCGGCGGTATAACTCTCCCCTTTCGCCAAGGCACACCGCCAGGCCTATGCCATAGTGCTCGTGCTTTCCACACGCGTTAAGAAGTGTGGCGAACTCCTTGGCATCGCGCAGCGGGGTGCGCTTCTCCTCCTTTAGCAGTGTCACAACCTCACCCACAATGCTCTCAGCTATCCGCGGGGGTACGCGGTGTTCTATCATTTTCAATATAAGCGCCGTGGTGAGGCGCTGTCTCTCTTCCTGGGTTAGGTCAGCAAGCATTACAAAGCGGTCATTCCGCTTTACCGGTATGTCCAGCTCGCTCAGAAACTGCAAGCTTGCGCTCTCGCTGCCGCTCAGGCCAGGGATAAATGGCTCTGTGGTGTACTCTATAGCCTTGTAGAGCGGCCTCGTCTGTCTGCCGAAGAGGCGCAGGTCCTTCTCAACACGGAGCACACCCTCCCGCTCTCCCTCTTTAATTATCAGCCTGTTCAGCCCATGAAAGGCGCCGCTATTGTCCTGCAGGTCGCCTACCGCTCCTACGATTGCAAGTGCTGAGAGCTCTTTTATAGCAGCTTCGCCGGAGAAGGTGCGGGCAAAGAAGTACGCCATGCCCGAGCCGCTTATCTCCCGCGCTCCGTCGATTCCATAATTATGAGCGTTTATGTTGAATTCTATCTCGACGTCCACCTCTTTGGGCTGGTGATGGTCGAGAATAATCACCCTGGTGTCCTTCAGATGTTTTTGAATCAGGTCCACCTGCCCGGAACCAAAGTCTGTGAAAATTACCATCTCGGGCTTTTCAGCTGCAAGCTCTGCAATAACCTTATCTTCAAGCTGTTTGACGCAGCGCGTGTGGCAGGGATAGCCCTCCCGGGTAATAGCACTGTGAACAATCGCACCTGCGCTAAGCCCGTCGGCATCATGATGAGTGATAACCCTTGCAACACCACCCCTCTCAAGATAATCCCGGAGAAAATCAGCCGCCTCTTCTAAGTCATGCTCAAGCTTCTCAGGCACAGCCTCCATCCTGCTCCCCGAAATAAAAAGGTGAGGGTTTACCTCACCAGGAGTTTTGCAGTTTCAATACTGTACTTCCAGTCCGCTGGAAGTTTGCCCTCACGCTTGTAATACTTTACCAGTCTGCGTATCTTCGCTTCAACAAGCTGCTGGGCGCGCTTTGCCACCATGTCCTTCTTGTGCTCCTTGCGGTGCTTGTCTATGGTCACCGCCTTTCGTATGAGGTTCATCAAATCCTCCGGTATGTCGTAGCGTATCCCCTTCTCTTCCAGTGTTTTTGTTAGCTTCTTGCCGGTGACGTACCTGCTCAGGGGCACGCCGTACTGGTCGCGGAGGATTATTCCTATCTTGCTGGGCGATTCACCGCGCTTTGCAAGCTTTACTATTATATCCTCCACTTCCTCCTTACTCAGCTCTATCCACTCGGGAGGTGAGGTGCGATAAGGACGAGTGGAGCCAGATTTACCTCTTCGTCTGGTGTGCATCCTTGCCATAGTATACCTCCATAAAAATGAACCAATCGCAAGCTGAAGATTCACATCGTAAAGTTTTCCCAAAGCGAAATTATGCGGCTTTCTTTCTGTGCCTCAGCACCACTCCAAGACCGCGGGTGGCTCTCTTAAGCTCATCGCCGCTCAGCAGCGCCCTACCGACGCCCACAACCTCGTCGGCATACACGACGATTACCTCGTCTCCCGGCCTTATCTCTTTTCCAGCCCACTCTATACCGGGGGTGAAAATGTTGCTGCTCTCGGGGAAGAAGCTCAGCTCCACCACGTAGCTCGAGAAGCTTCTGAGAAGCTCACCACCGCGCAGTGTGAGCGCAAGGTGGCCATGCCTCTGGCTCACCGCCGCAACCTGCTCGCCCTCGAAGAATATCCTGCCCCTCTTCACTCTTGCCCCTTCAGGAATGAGTGCCTTCCCCGCACCAGAGCCAAACTGGAAGTCGGCGATTTTACGCAGCGCATCAAGTGTATTATAGCCCCTGCCCCGATTCCCAGTAACCGCCCTGCGGATACGCTCCTCCAGGGCTTTAAGCGAATTCTCTGCGAGGAGGTCTTCGCGGGCAACCACCTCAATGCCCAGAGAGTCGCACACCTCCGCATAGGCCTCGCCAGCATAGCAGAGCACCTCGCCTCTAAATTTTGCCACATAGCTGCGTATTGCCCTGGCCAAAACTTCCTTCTCCTCCTGGCTCCAGTGTCCTGTGAGCGTGGTGTCGTAGCAGCACGCGGGGTAGAGGTTCTCCAGCTCCCTGGGTACGAGGGCAAGAGGAGAGGTCATTATTACCTCGTGAACAAGCCTGCGCTTTTTGGCGCCGCGCTTAATCGCCTGAATGAAGCGGCGGTGCGAGGGTGAGGAGGAGTAGGGCTTCCTGGCGGAGCAGGGGAGGAGCACAGCTACAGCCGCGCCCTCAGGTGGGGTATAGCGCTCCTCAATGCGCCGCCTCCACCTCACCACCTCCGGGCGGTAGAGGCTCTCGCCCGAGATGTACTCAACGCTGGGGTTCATTTTCTCCTCCTCTTCCTGATCAAAGCGGCAGCGACAGCCACCGCACCGAGCAGTGCCGCCGCATAGTAGGCAATCCTGCTCTTTCCCTTCTGCACCTCTACGTATGAGTACTTAACTTTAACCTGCTCCTCCTCGTCATCCTCCTCTGTCCATTTTATTACCACGTCAACAGGATAGCGCTGCTCTGCGGCGTCGCTGTCTACATCAACATGGAAGTTCGCCACCGCACTCTCTCTAGGAGCAAGGCGCTCAATGTAGTACTCGTTGCCTACCGGTGTGAAGGGGTAGTTTGCGCGCAGGGTGAGCCTGATCTGCTTAGCAGCTTCTGTTCCTGTGTTCTCTATCTTGAAGCTTATTCCCTGCTCAGACTCACCCGCCTTTACCAGATTCTGCACCGGCTTTATTTCAAAGTCTGCCTCGCTGTGGAGGGTTATTGGGATGTTTCCTTTAGTGAGGACCGCTCCCCGCGATTTTACCACCACAGGGAGGGAGTAGTCCCCTGGTATGGCGCTCTCTTCAGCCTCCAGCTCTACCTTTGCAACAACACTGCCCTTTGCAGGAATATTTCCCATGTAGACTCTCCGACTGCTCCAGATTGGCCCAATCTCATCTGTGCTCCCAACCTCCAGCACGGCCTCCTTTGCCGGCGAGGAGCCATAGTTAACAACCCTCAGGAGGAGCTCAACGCTGTCTCCAGGCTTTGGCTTAGCTGGCCTTGAGGACTCCACGTAGACGTCAATGTCATGCCCATCGCCGATAGTTATGGCTATGCTGGAGTTCTTTCTGACCCACCTGCTTCCATCCTGATAAAGCAGGCTTACGGGCAGGTTATACTCTCCCGGAGAAAGCGCTGAAGAAGTCTCCAGGGTGATGAAGGCGTTTGCTGAGCCTTTGGGAGCTATGTCGCCCAGATACATAACCCTGCTGTTCCACTCGGGGGCTATGCCCCTGAGAGTGCCTGTGTAGATTAGCACATTCCTAGCAGAGTCGCTGCCCAGGTTTGCTATTTTGAGAGTGAGAGATACCGTATCCCCTGGCTGAGGCTTTTCTGGCTGAGAACTCTTGATATACACCTCAAGCTCCGGTGAGCCTACCACCTTTATGGCTATTGGGTGGACCTCGGTGAACCTTTCATCGCCTCCCCTCGTGCCCACGGCATCGCTGTAGCGGGTGTAGCTGAATACCGCATTTAAGGTATACACCCCCGCCACCGCATCTGGATCAACGCTCAGGTTATAGCTCACCAGAGCACCCCTGCTTACCCACCAGTCTATGTCATAGCCGAGACCGCGAAGCCTCTGGGGCTGAGTGGGGCTTATAGTAAGGAATGGGTAACCGCCTTCTAAGTGCACGTAGGCATCCTTAATAAGTCTGTCCCATCCCCAGGAGCTCACTACCCTGAAGGAGAGGGTGAAGTTCTCCCCGGGGTGAACCTCCTCGGGGGTAGTCTTCAGGTCACTTATAATCAGCGAGTTTCCCCCGTCGATCTGAGCCTCTGCATGGCCCAATAGAGCCATGAAGATCAGCAGCGCCACTATTAATATCCTCATTTTACACCTCCCAGCGTCTTTTTGAATGAGTATGAGCCTATGAGGAACATCGCCACCGCAAAGGTAGAGATTATCAAGAGGTCAAGTACGAGGCTCTCCCAGATTATTCCCCTAATCATTATCGCCCTCGCTGCGTCGGTGGCGTAGGTCATGGGGTTTACAATCGCCAGAGGGCGCATCCAGTCGGGCATGGACTCGAGGGGGTAGAGCCCACCTGAGAGGAACCACATTGGCATTATGATGACCATCATCATCACCATGAGCTGCTCCAGCTCGGTTATGCGCGTGCCAATGGCGGTGCTCATCCCGATGAAGCCAAAGCCAGCAATGAACATTAGGAGGATTATCATCGCGATGCCCGTGGCACCGCTCTTGAGGTGCACGCCCATGAGAATTGCCACTATCAGCGCCACTATGCCGCTGGTTATGCTCTGCACCACACCTGCGAATATCTTGCCCAAGATTATTGCATCCCGGGAGATCGGCGATACCATGAGCATCTTGAGTGTGCCGAACTCACGGTCTAGGATAAGGTTCATGCCGCCGGAGAAGAAGGCTGAAAACAGGATTGTCATCATCACAACTCCCGGGGCGAGGTAGTCCAGGTACTCTATGCCCCTGCCGAAGAGAGTGTTCTTCTCAACCACCACCCTATCGCCGGCGAGGGCAATGTCCTTCGAGAAGCGCTGCGTCACGCTGGTTACATGGGCTACAATAGCGCTTGCAATCTGGGGCGTGGTCTCGTCCAAGCTTAAGACGACGCTCACCCTTTCGCCAGCGATGAGCTTACTGCTGAAGTCCTCGGGAATGTAAAGCACACCATAAACCTCGCGACTTTTGAGCATCTTCTCCGCTGTCGCGAGGTTTGTGCTTTTTATGTCCAGCGTGGTGCCGGTGTTCAGGACGCTGATGTATTCGGCGGAGAGCTCTCCGGCATCGCCCGCAACCACTGCGAGGGGTATGTGGTTGACCTCGCCTCCGAAGGCGGAGCCGAAGATTACTATCCACATCATTGGGAACACCAGCGCTCTTACGACAGGAAGCATGGGGTTGTTTATCCACAGCAGCATCTCCTTCCAGAAGACCACGTAGAGTTCGCGGAGAAAGCTCAATGCTTCAGCCTCCTTGCAAGATACTTCATCATGCTGCCTCCAGCTGTGGTCTCCTCACGGATGCTCCTTCCGGTGTAATGGATGAACACGTCCTCCAGAGTGGGCTCCCTCACGGAAATGGATGCCACCTCCACCCCGAGCCTGTCCGCGAGGGAGAAGATCTCCTTCAGCGCGTACTCCCCACGCTTGGCAGAGACGGTGATACTGTTCCCCTCCACCTTCTTTATCTGACAGCCGCACTCTTTCGCAAGCATCTCCGCAAACCTCTCGCCTTTGCCAGAGACCTCCACCTCAATTATGTCGCCCTCACCTATCCTGTCCTTTAGCTTCCTGGGTGTGTCGATGTCTAAGATTTTTCCATGGTCGATGATGCAGATTCTGTCGCATAAGTAGTCCGCCTCCTCCATGTAATGGGTGGTCAGGAAGATTGTCACATCCCTCTCGCGATTGAGTATCTGTATGTACTCCCATATCTTGCGCCTCGTCTGCGGGTCCAAGCCTATGGTGGGTTCGTCGAGGAAGATCACCTCCGGCTCGTGCACCAGCACCTTGACCAGCTCCAGCCTGCGCTTCATCCCGCCTGAGAACGTCCTGACCTTGCTGTCGGCGCGCTCCCTCAAACCTACAAGCTCCAGTAGTTCCGGGATTTTTTCTTCAACCTCGCGCCTGCTCATGCCGTAGAGCATACCGTGGAAGAGGAG
This sequence comes from Candidatus Hydrothermarchaeota archaeon, assembly GCA_015521615.1. GTDB lineage: Archaea > Hydrothermarchaeota > Hydrothermarchaeia > Hydrothermarchaeales > BMS3B > Pyrohabitans. The sequence continues at coordinate 3,324 of WANW01000062.1, read as the reverse complement.
GTTCTGTCTCGCTGTTAGGTCTCCCTCGAGCACAATCTCCTGAGGCACCAGACCTATCCTCCGCCTCACCTGTGCCGCCTCGCGAACCACATCAAAGCCTGAGATGTACGCCCTGCCGCTGGTGGGCAGAAGGAGCGTTGTGAGCATGTTTATGGTCGTGGTTTTACCGGCGCCGTTGGGACCGAGGAATCCGAATATCTCGCCCCGCTTCACGCTGAAGGTTACTCTATCCACCGCAACCAAGCCGTTGAACTCCTTGGTCAGCTCATGGGTTTCGATTATCTCCACCTTTGCCCCTCCTGAACCTAGCAAATAGGGTTTCGAAGCACATAGGTGCAATCTTCCTCGCCACAACGCCCATCCCAGAGATGTTATGATAGTGCACGGAGATCGCGTCTTTCAGCGAGCCGGTTTCAAGGTAGTCTCCGAATACTATATTGATATCCCTCTCATCCACCGCTAAGAGCTTCACCGGTGGCAGTGGGAAGGGATGGAAGTCCCTCGGTATAAGATAGAACTCACGGGAGAAGGCTGAAAATTCTGCAAGCATTTCCGGGGATGCGCCATCTTTGAAGTCGGGATTGTCATAAACTGCCATATATATTTCAACTCCTCTCCGGCTGACATTTTTAAAGGCCTTAAGGAGAGGGTCGTATTCCTCAATCGATAACCATGCCATGAAGGTGTATATCTTTTCTTCAGCATGATTTACAAGCTCCAGAAACTTGGCAGAGGCTTTATTCAGGCCTTCATTGATAAAGACCTGCGCGTCCTGTGAGGGAGCCTTGCGCCAGATTTTTGAAAGGTTTCTAGACAGGAGGCTTTCAGCGGTTTCAAGTTCCTGACGCTTGTGCTGAACGAACATGGGGATTGAGATACTCGGGTCCAGAGCTTTGAACTGAATGGGTCTGGTGGGATAGCTTTCCACCAGCCCTTCCCTTTGTAATTTTTCAAGAATTTCATATACCTTGGTGCGGGAATACCGGGTCAATTTGGCCAGCTCTCCAGCGGTTACTGTGCCCTCTCTCAGGAGCCTGATGTAAACTCTGGCCTCAGCTTCTGTCAGCCCCAACCCCATTAACAGTGAAGTCTCATCATCCATACTAAACGCCTTTGTTGTTAAGTTACTTAACAACAAATATATGGGTCATACTATTTAAATCTTTGTGAAGGCAGAGTATTCTGCGCCTCAGTAAGTTAACTAGCTCTTGCGAGGATACAGGCAGACAAGTGGATTTATGGTTATAAAAGCCTATTAGGTTAGTTACACCAATGCTGGGAAAAGAAGGTTAAGAACGAGGCTCCACCAGCTACTCCTGCATGTATTTGTCGTAAATGCAGTAGTTTTCCACATCCTTTCGCTGGACGCCACACTTGTAACGGGTGAGTCCGTCACAGTAGCTTATTGGTATGGGACAGTTTTCGCACTTCTCAAGGTCCACCTGACCACCGTTACAGTGCCAGGAATTAACATGGCAAAGAAAATCGAGTAAATTTTATTAATCGAGCACATACATTATTCACAACATGTTGGAATGCGATGTGCTTGTAGTGGGTGCTGGGCCAGCGGGTGCGAGTGCTGCGTACTTCTGCGCACGAGGCGGATTAAATACAATATTGATAGAAAAAAATGCAAACATAGGTGATCACACATCAGTAAAAATCGATTCTTCGCCAAACATTAATCTTGACGAAATTATTAGAAAATATGGCCTTCCGGTAAAAAATCGCGTTAAAATATCAAAATGGTATGCACCTTCTGGAAAAAATTTTACTTTGAAATCAGATTCAGGAGAGTTTTATTTTAAGAGAGGTAACCATGGTGACTCTTATGAAAACATTGTATCAAAAATGGCTATTGAGAATGGTACAAAGATTTTGACCGGTATTAATCTTATTGATGTCATAGAAAAGGAAAATTTTGAGAAGGTTATCGTTAAAAGTACCACAAACGAGTTAATAATTAAACCGAAATTAATTGTTGCAGCAGATGGAGGAAGTTCTTTTTTTCATAAATTTGTAAAAAAAGAGGATTTCAAGATTTTGGCAGGCTACGGTATAAGCGGCTATGATTTCACCTCACCAGATTGTTCCAGCATTTACCTAAATTCTGAGCTTCTACCAGGAGGTTACTTTTATGTTGTTTCCTGCCCCAACGGACTGTCTTCGGCAGGGGCTGTTGTAGATGCGTCTAAGTTAAAAGGAGATGTAAAAGAATATTTCAAAAAATTTGTCGAATCAACTGACAATTTGTCTGAGTTACTTGAAAAAAAATGTGTCACCAGCTTTAGGGGTTTTGGATATATCTTTAAAATGGAAAAGCGCTTTTATAAAAATCTGATTTTTATAGGAGATGCGGGCGGTTTTATGGATCCCCTGCTCGGCTATGGAATGACCCCAGCGATTCTGAGCTCATATTTGGCCTATGAAGTGATAAAAGAAGGACTGGAGGAGAATATGCCAGTGCATAGTTTTGTATCGGAATATGACAAAAAGATTAAAGAATACCTGAACTACGACAGATATTATCAATACAGAGAGATATTTGAGCAAATGGAAAATAAAGATTTTGAGTGGCTCATAGATTTCGCTAATAGACTGAACAAGAGGATTGATCTGAGCAGATTTATCGAAGGCGCCTTTATCTGAGGTAAGAATGATGATAGAGTGCGATGTGCTTGTAGTCGGAGCAGGGCCTGCGGGAAGCAGCGCTGCCCGAGCCGCAGCCCTAGGTGGAGCTAAGACTATATTTATAGACAAGAAGAGAGAAGTGGGTGTACCTGTACAGTGTGCCGAGGGAATAGGCAAGTACCTGTTTCCGTATTTGCCCTTTAAGATTCCCAAGCACCTTCTGAAGTGGAAAATTGACGGAATATCCTTCTGGGCAGAGGGCATTACCATAGAGAGAACAGGTGGTGTCTGGTCTGGCTATTCGATAGACAGAGAGGAGTTTGATAAGTGGCTTGCGGAAAAGGCAATCAATGCTGGGGCCAAACTTATGCTTGAAACAGAATTAATCGATATGGAAGTTAAAGATGATTACAATGTTACCAAGGCTGTGGTAAGAACACCAAGAGGAGATAAAGAAATCGTCCCAAAAGTTGTTATCGCAGCTGATGGGGTGGATTCGACTGTTTTAAAGTTGCTGGGATTTAAAATCCAACTTGAAAAAAATTGTGGATATGTTTTAGGATTTGAAATGGGAAATTTAGAATTAAAGAAACCTAATTATGAACATGTTTTTATGGGAAACTTCGCTCCGGGAGGGTATGGATATTTATTTCCAAAATCAAATACAACGGCTAATATAGGAGTTGGCATACT
>WANW01000061.1 GCA_015521615.1 Candidatus Hydrothermarchaeota archaeon | reverse complement strand
TCCCTATGGCCGAGGCGGATATCCTCTCTGAGGGCAATGTAATTGAATTCTGTATAGCAATCGTTGCTACAGAAGGAACGTTTATACTTTGGAATCGGAGCACCGCAGTTTATGCAAAACTCTTTCTTGCGGTACTCCCACTTCCACAACTCTCTTTCATGCTCATTGACATCCATGCGCTCGCCTCACGCTCCTCAGGTAGCAATTTTCTGGCAGAGGGTGGCACTCCGGCGGGCGGGGACCCTTGCGCTTCTCCTTGGGCAGACTAAACGGATCCTCTCCGTGGTCCAGCATGTAGGCACGCTGTGCGGGCCAGCAGTTGGTGCAGCGGTTCAGGCTTCTCCCTCCTGAAGCTCTTTCAGAATAGAGTCCACCATCTCGGGGCTCGGATTTTCGTATCTACTGGTCACCATCCTATCTGTGATGATCAGTCTAAGCATCGCTCGACCCAGGTCCTCAGCCGGAACCGAATCTATACCGCCCCAAGGCTTCAACCCCTTTTTGACCGACTCCTGCCACATGAGATTGGCAAGGGCCCTTAGAATAAAGCGCAGCTCATTCTCTCCAAGTTCTGAGAACTTAGACAGCTTCTCGTCTAGGTATTTGAACGTCTGCTTGGTTTTCTCGGCCTTTATCCGGGTCTGCTCCCTTTTCCAAGCTCTTTCTTTATCTTCGTAGCACTCCGGATTCAGGCAAATCCTGTTATCTCCCAGATCAAGCTTGCAGTGTTCGCATCCTTCGCACTCGGCTGTGTCAAAATTTGCCCAGCTCAACCGATGGTAATCTCCATAGCTCAGATGCGATGTGTCGACCTTACCGCCCTTCAGCTTTTTGGACAGGGATTTCTCATATTTGTGCTTTGCCCTGTTGATCTTATCCTTCCAGCAAGGGCGATTGAGGCAGTAAAGATCTTCCTCATCTTTCCACTCCAGCTTTACGCTGTAGGCATGCTTACAACCTTCGCAACCGGCGAAATCGAAGTACTCCCTGTATTTCTCGAGGTCGAATGGAAAATCATTGAGGTTCAGCACCACTACACCCTGCCAATCCCGGATAATCACCTCTCTAATGAGTTCCTCGAGCCCCCTGACTGATATCCGCTCGCCCTTTTCTAGCCTATCCTTGACCGCCGGCAGGATACTCTCTTTGAATATAGCGTAGTTGACGTACGGCAGCAATGTCAGCACGTGCTTCGTCGATATTTCCCGGGAAATAACCAAGTCCTTCAGCGGCTCAGGAGCCTCGAGAAGCCTGAGCCTGTTGGCAACCCACGCCTGCGACTTCCCGAGCCTCTTGCCGAGCTCTGCCTGGGTGATGTTGCCTTCCTCGAGCAACGCCTTAAGCGCCTGAGCCTCCTCAATGGGATTGAGATCCTGCCGCTGCAGGTTCTCCAATAGCATGATCTCCCTGACTTCCTGGTCGGTGAGGTCCTTAACAACCACCGGCACCTTGTCCAGGCCCGCGAGCTTTGCCGCACGCAGCCGGCGCTCGCCGGCGACGAGCTCATAGCTGCCATTGACCTGGCGGACCACAAGGGGCTCGAGGATCCCGTGCTCTTTGATGCTTGCTGCAAGCTCCTCGAGAGCTTTCTCGTCAAAGCTCTTCCTTGGGTTCCAGCCGGTTATAACAATATCAGAGATGGGGACCTCCTCCATCATGACTCTCCCTCCACATCTTCTACAAGCACGCACCTGACGGTCTTACCCTCCCAGTCCTTGGGCAGCATCACGCGCGAGAGCCTGCTGTGGTGCTTCACCGCCTGGCGGACCACCACCTTGCCGCCGGTGCCGCGGAGCTCGCGCTCAAGGTAATCGTTGACCGTCAGCCCGGCAGCCTTCGCCTTCTCTTTGATCCAAGCGGCTAGCTCCTCCTTGACCGTCAGGGATTTCCAGCCTTTCTCTGGCATTCTACGCCGTCACCTCCAGTGTAGCCATAGTGGAGGTTTCATTGGACTCCAGAATGTGGATCAGCAGGTCCGCGATAGAATCGGCAGCAATACCATAGCCGATTGCCAGGGCCAGCATCGTGACGCTAAGGAATACAAAGAGGTACTTCACGAAGTTGTTGACCACCTGCCAGTAGTTCTCCCGGAAGACATACTTCCGGAGTGCATAGTTGACCGCGATGAACATGCCCCAGAATACAGCTGCTTTTACCAACCCCGTTACGTAGGCAACAACCTCTCCAATCATGCCAGCACCTCAACCTTTTTGGACTCATACCAGGGCACGCGGTTCCGCGCCCTTATCTCAGCCTGCATGTCAGCAGACAGCTGTGAGATGATCTCGTCCTTGAAGTAGAATGCGACCTCCGGAAAGCTCTCCGTCATCTCGTAGAGCGTCTTTGCCAGGCATGAATAATCTGCCACAGGCTTCTTGCACCAGTTCAGCGAGCCGAAGACGACGAAGTCAGGGGAGACCTCCTCGATTACCGAAGCCACGGTAAAAACAGACATGTTGGGCGGTATCGGCTCCCAGCTTATCCAGGTTGGTATTCCGTACTGCGGATCCTTGCTTGCGAGCTTCAGGAGCTCCACCCTCTCCTCGAAGCTCGAGGCATTCTCATACTTCCTTGCCCACTCCGGCGAGGTGAGCGTCATCCCCACCCAGCCGAGGCAGTCTATAAGCTCGAGATCCCTCTTTACAAGCGTGGACTTGGTGAGAATTACCGGCGTCCAGCCTGCCTCGATGAGCTTTGCAATTGCAAGCCTGGTGAAGCACAGTTTTTCCTCGATGGGCGCATAGGGGTCGATGCGGTTGCTCAGCAGCACCGGCTGAGGCTGCATGCGCTCGAGGTCCCGCTGAAGCTTATGCACAAAGTTATCAACCGGGCGGATGGGGCCGTTGAGAACAGGCTGCCCAAACCTGCGGTAGTTCTCCACGTAGCAGGGCGCTTCTCTGCCGTTGAGCTCCCACCTGCAGCTGTGCGGGCATACCCCATCGTAGGGGTTGAGCGCCTTGCGGATCCACTCTATCCCCGAGTCTTTGATGACCGTCAATCCGCCACCTCCGGCACCTGACACATTCCCTCGAGCAGCTCTATCCCCTGGGGCTTGATTTCCCAGAAGTAGCGAGGCTTCATCTTGTCATGCTCTTCTGTTGAGCTCCTTGCGAGCCCTTTCTCCTCGAGCTGACGAAGCACGCGGCGCTCTGGAGGTGTTAGCTCGTCGTCCCACACTCGCT
>WANW01000060.1 GCA_015521615.1 Candidatus Hydrothermarchaeota archaeon | reverse complement strand
GGCTCTTCGCGGAGTGCGCGATCCCGAGGAGAAGCGCAAGATTATAGGCAGGGTGTTCATAGAGGTCTTCGAGGAGGAGGCTGCACGCGTAGGGGCTAAGTACCTGGTGCAGGGCACCATTGCGCCTGACTGGATAGAGAGCAGCGGCGGGATAAAGAGCCACCACAACGTCGCAGGTTTGCCCAGCGGCATGGTTTTGAAGCTCGTCGAGCCCCTGCGCGACCTGTACAAGGACGAGGTGCGCATCGTGGCAAGGGAGCTGGGCCTGCCCGAGAGCATCTCAGAACGCATGCCCTTCCCGGGGCCGGGGTTGGCGGTGCGCGTTATCGGCGAGGTTACGCCGGAGAAGGTGGAGATAGTGCGGGAGGCCAATGCAATAGTGGAGGAGGAGATCCGCAGGGCAGGTCTCAGGCCCTGGCAGGCCTTTGCAGCCCTCCTGGAGGGCAAGACGGTGGGCGTTAAGGGCGACATCCGCGACTACGGCTACACCATCGCTGTGCGCGTTGTGGAGAGCGTAGATGCGATGACTGCTACTGCGATGGAGGTGCCCTGGGAGGTGCTCAAGCGCATCCAGAAGCGCATAACCCGTGAGATTCCGGGTGTAACCCGGGTGCTCTACGATATAACCGACAAGCCCCCGGCTACTATAGAGTACGAGTAGTGCGCGCCCTTATAAATACAACGGAAAGGTTGGAGGTGAAATGCCCGAGAAAAGGAGTAGAGGAGGTGGAGGGCATTTCACCTTTATCCAGAAGTTGTCTTTACCGAAGGTAAACATTATTGTTGATATGCTGCCATAAGGTAAACGTATGCATTTGCGGGGAAGGAGAATGGCGCTGCTCTTCGGCACCGCGGGGGTTCCGAAATCCTCGCCTTCGCGAGACACCGCCTCCGGCATAGCGAGGGTGCACGAGCTTGGCCTGGAATGCATGGAAATAGAGTTTGTGCGCGGCGTGCGCATGGGCATGGCAAAAGCCAGGGAGGTGCGCGGCGTTGCCGAAAGCTTGGGAATAGCGCTGAGTGTGCACGCTCCCTACTACATTAACCTGAACTCTCCGGATAGGGAGAAGCTCAATGCAAGTGTGCAGCGCATTCTCGACTCAGCTCGCATTGGCTCTGCCTGCGGCGCGCGCGATGTGGTGTTCCACCCGGGCTACTACATGAAGAGCTCTAAGGAAAACGCCTACGCTCGGGTTAAGGAGCAGCTCGGGCAAATAGTGAAGACGCTGGAGGAGGAAAGCATAGACGCGACGCTCCGTCCTGAGACCACCGGAAAGCGCAGCCAGCTTGGCTCGCTGGAGGAGGTGCTCAGGCTGAGTTCTGAGCTTGAGCGTGTTTTGCCCTGCGTGGACTTCGCCCACCTGTATGCGCGCACCCGAGGAGGGGCGAACAGCTACGAAGCCTTTGCGGAGATGTTGGCAGAGATAGAAGCTACGCTGGGCAAAGAGGCGCTGCGCAGGATGCACATCCATGCCTCGGGTATAAACTACAACAAGGGCGGGGAGCGCGCCCACCTGGTGCTCCGCGAGTCAAAGTTCAACTACCGCGCGATGCTCCGCGCGCTTAAGGATTACGGCGTTGAAGGAATGCTCATCTGCGAGAGCCCTAACTTAGAGGAGGATGCGCTGCTTTTAAAGCGGGAGTACCCGCTGGTGTAGCGCTTACGGCACTTTTCTATCATTCATAAACCGCTACCGCCATGTAATATTTTCCATTGAAAAACGCAACTGCTGGATCTGCTATCATTTTGTCACTCTTGTACACAATCCCTTCTTCTTTCCAAGAAACTCCATCCTTGCTCTTGAAAAGAACTATTCCGGATTTTCCTGTACAGTATAAATAAACATAGCCCTCCTTTCTCATAGCATCACATACATTTGCTCCATTAAGATCTAGATTCTTAATTTTGGAAAATTTAATTCCGTCTTCCGAAGAAAAGAGATAGTTATAGTATCCTCCATCCCAGCCTATCATGTACCACTTTCCGTTAGTAATAAACACCGCCGGGTCCATGACCTTTACTGAAGTTGCAACTTCTTGAAAGTTGGAACCATCGCCAGATTCTGCAATCACCCCCACATTTGTATACAGTCTGTACTTCCCATCTACCAGAACCACCTCTGGGTCCACCCATCCTGGCGGAAGATTGGTCTCTTTCTCCCTCCAGTTTATACCATCTTCAGACACTTTCAATTTTATTCTTGTATATGGAGAAGCAGCATAATACATGTAGAGTCTTTCATCATAACCCACAACCAGATCCGGAACGCTTCCACCTTTTGCTACGGTAATTCCGGTTTCTTTCCAATTTATTCCATCATCAGAGACCAGGAGAATTATTGAATTCCCGATCATTTTCAGAGCATTCATCAACTTCTCTATTTCTTTTTGTTCTTGATTTTTTAGCACATGAAAAACACCTTCATCATCAAAAACAAACGCTACATCTCCAATCTTATATTCATACCCTCCTCTTGCTGCATCACATTTTCCTTTGAAAACATACATGTCAAAATCCGGATAGGTTAAATGGTAGCACTGTTTTGCAACCTCTTCTACATCGACGATACTCTTCCTAAGATCCACAAACTCTCCTTCCTTAATTTCAGGTGCAGCCTCGCCGGTGGCTTCTTTTATCGCTTTCGTAAGCGTTTTTAATCTTTGCAGAATTTTCTCACTCTTAAAGAGATAGAGCGGCTCATTAATTTCTATTTTTGAGGCATCTTCTCTTTTAGCATTTCCATAAATATCCACTGCATAAACTTCGCCTTCAACTGGAATTTTAACCTTTTCCCAGACAACGTAAACCTTATCTCCTTCCGCTTCAAACACATACGCTCCTCCGCTCAATTTCTCAACCTTTTCAAAGTCTCCGATGATGTAAGCCATCACTGGAGCAATCGGTTCATAATCAAAGAAAAGAACCTCTGCTCCATTCGCAAATGCTCTTATTGCAGATTTTACGAACATAATTTCCTCCTCTCTCCCCATAAAGGGAAGAGGTCCAACCTCTGTTATCCAGACGAGTTTTTTGATATCATGCTTTTCAAGAAGCTCTTTTAATCTCTCTGTATTGAAATCGTAGTCCTCTCCACCATAGGAATGAACTGCAGCAATATCAAAATACCTTCCGCCGCCAGCACCATAAAACTCCTCCCACCACCTTATAGATGCTTCATCAAGCGTTCCCGCACCGCCGATTACAACTTTTGCTTCAGAATCCGCTTCTTTTACAGCCTCATAGGTAGCTTTTACGAGTTCAAAATATTCTTTCCCACTTCCCTGGAAGAAGACCCTGTAATCTTTTGTTTGCGCTTCTGGCTCGTTGAGAACTTCCCAGTATTTGATGGGCTTTTTTAAGCCCGGCATATCGTTGAATCCATCTCCGTCATATCTTTCAACCAGCGCTCTAACAAAATTTTTATACGCCTGCATGTCACACGGCTTAAACCTTGAAGAAGGCAAAACATAAGCAAAGGGTCCCCCGCCGGTGGCCTTTCCAAAACCCTCTCTACCTCTGTGGCACTCCTCATCCCATTCAGCATAGGGCCAGATTGTTGCAACTATCTCAGCGTTAAATTCCTGGGCTTTCTTTACACCTGCATCGCACGCTGAGAAATCGTAAACACCCCTCTCCTTTTCTATGTAGTATCTGTTAAATGGTCCGGGATGCGGTTTCATCCATTTATATCCAGGAGTATAGGCGTATTCATCATGCTTATGCCCCCAGCTGCCGAATCTGAAAGCAAAAGCTTCGATTTTAAACATGCTCTTATTTTCGCCTGAGACTTCTGGTGGAAGTGGAGGCATTTTTTGTTTTTCCGCATTTTTCATAAAATCTGGTTTCTCTATCCAGGTCTTGTAAACCATTATGTATCTTCCATCCTTAAGTCTTGCTACTGCCGGGTCTGCAACCCCATGTTCATCCAAACTTCCCTTTCCACCTCCTTCAAGAGCTATTGTTTCGTTCACCCATTTTTTCATATCTTCAGAGTAATAGCCTATTATTGAAGAAAAGTCAAATTTATGAATGTAAAGCATGTATCCGTTCTTGTATTTTATTAAACATGGCACGCTTCCGGGAAAACGGAATTCTCTTACCTTTTTAAATTCAGTACCACTTTTCGAAACTAACATTACTGTTTTTGTAATTCCTCTTTTTTCATCATGCTCATCAACGAGCATTACCCATTTTCCATTTGCATAAATAACTTCTGGGTCTGTAAGCATGTTTTCGCTTTGATAAACCGTCCCCTCTTTTTTAAAACTGATGCCATCGTCTGAAATAGCAGAGACTATTTTGTTTTGTTTACCCTTTAAGGGCATGTAGGAGGCATAGAGTCTGAACCTTCCGTCAGGAAGAATAACAACGCTTGGATCAACCCACTCAGGGCCAAGACCTTTAACCTTGATGTACGTCCACTCTTTTAAATCTTTGGAGATGGCAACAGTTATTCCAAGATTATAAAAATCCACGTAATAAACCCTGACAAATCCCTGATTATCAACTATAACATCAGGTACTGACGCTTGATCAGCCAAAATTTTATAGGTTTTATGCCAGGTGACACCATCAGGGGATGTGGCGATTAGCAATCTGTGGTTCCAGGGACCATCTTCTCCTTTTCCTGTCGGATCAACTCCTGCTCCCTTTCCTGGAATAACATCACTTTTCCATTTTTCTTCACTTTTTTCAATATTTTTCTGCACACAGGCGGATAAAAGTATCAATCCGATCAGCGATATTAGGAGAAATCTCAACTTCATCTTCACTCATCTCTCCCAGCTCCCTCTGGCATGCTATAAAAATTCAGAACCCAGCCCTCGCGATGCTCTCCCTGTAGAACTCCCCTATCCTCCTGCGCTCCTCCTCTGTGAAGCTCCTCACGTACCTGTCGTCCGCAAGCCTCCTGCCTGTTCTCGCCTCCCACTCGCTCACCGGGATGCTGAACCTCTCCTGCACCCGGTCGCGGTAAAGCTCCGGCAGGACGTTGAAGGAGCAGAAGGGTACAACCCGCAGGTCGGGCAGGGCGTAGTGTACGCAGCACTTCCTCACGCGGGCGATGTCGTAGTTGTAAGTGTCCTGGAAGTGCATCATTCCTATAAACAGGGAGTTGCGGTTGAGTTCCTTCAGTTCCGCATAGGAGCCCCTGGTGAGCGAGGATATCAGCACCCGCTTCAGGTCCAGGTAGGGCGGCTTCTTGGCGTCGTCGATGAAACGGGAGATGTTTGCCAGGGCTTTAATTATGGATATTCCCCTACCCGCGAGCTTAAAGCGGGAGTGCTCCACCTCAAAGCTCAGCTCCTGGAGGAACTCCAGAAAGCCCTCCACGTCAAAGAACCGCGTAATCGGCACCAGGGTGCTGCCCTGCTTGAAGGCGTAGGTAGCCATGCCACAGGCGAAGTGCGTCGAGAGGCGGTACTTGGGTGTGGAGAATATCGCCTCCATGAAGCTGGTTAGCCGCGCCGTGCTGGGCACCGGGAAGAAGTCCTCCCTGGCTATTACCCCGTCGGTCTGCTCCTCTATCGCCTTTATAACCCCGGGGATGGTTATGCGCTGCTTCTCGCGCTCCCTGCGCGGCATCCTCCCTACAAGCGAGACGGGCTGGAAGTTAACCCCGCGCACCACGTCCAGGTTTCCGAAGGCAAAGCGTATGATATCGCCCAGCTCGTGGTCATTAATACCTCGAATAACTGTTGGCACCAGCACCATGTTCATGCCAGCAATGCGCGCATTGCGTATTGTGCCGGGAACCTCGTAGTAGTTTTTGGGATTCGTCTCCGGAGTTACCCCGTCGAAGCTCATGTAGAGAATTATGTGTCCTCCTTTTCCAGCCTCCTTTACCCTCCTCATCAACTCCAGGTTGCGCGACAGCTCTATTCCGTTGGTGTTGAGCAGGATGTGCTGAAACCCAGCTTCGCGGCAGGCGGCGATGATTTCGAGGAGGTCCTCCCTAAGTGTGGGCTCGCCGCCGGTGAGCTGCACAGCCTCTGCACCCACGGGGCGCTCGTTGCGCAGCACGGCGAGCATCTGCTTTATTCGCTCCAGCGAGGGCTCGTATATCTTGCCACCCTCCTTCGCATAGAAGAAGCAGTACCAGCAGGCGATGTTGCAGCGGTTGGTTACCACGATGTTCGCCAAGCCCGTATGGGACTCGTGCTCCTCGCACAGGCCGCACTTCAGTGGGCACCTCGCCTTGGGAGCCTCCACGTGTGGGTTATGGAGCTTTAGTCCGCTGTCTGCAAACCTTTCGGCGAAGTGGTACATCGCCGCGTCTTCCCAGTACACCTCCTTGGTAACGCCGTGAGTGGAGCAGTATTTTGCTATCCACACCTTGTCATCCTTCTCATAAACCACAGCATCCACGATCATTGCAGAGAAGTTCTTTTCTATGGCACAATCGGGGCAGATGGAAGAGGTATAGCGCAGTATCCTTGCATCCTCCCCTATAAGGCTGGAGAGAAAGCCAGATTCCACCTGTTGACCAAAGTCACAATTAAAGGGGCTACTCTGGCTTTCCATTCACTCATCCTCCCTGGTTTAAAAAATTGACCTTAGTAGTTTTTTATTTTTCCTGATATTTAAGCTTTCGCTTTTTTCTTGAGATGTAGGCAGCCATCGCTACCCCGACAAATACACCCAGCAACAGGATAACCGTTGAGAGAAACAGACTTCTCTTTTTTAGATATTTTGGTGTTACTGTTTCATGTACACTATCATGGCATTTCTCGCAGTTTCTGTCGTTACAGTATTTCATCTTGCTTTTTATTGAAAAATCACCTGAAAAGTTCCACTGAATGCCATAAATCCAGGGGGCGTACTGCACAGCCTTTTCCATGGGAATTTCACTTGTGTTTCTCAGGAAGATAAACATGCCTGAAGAGTTGGCCACCACATAACTCTCCCCGGAAAAGTATATACTCTCATCCACATGCTCCCCCTCATAGCTCCAGGTTGCATAACTGCGCTGCTCGCCTGTGGAATGGCAGCTATCGCATTCTCTGCCCTTTCCAAAGCCGTGGGAAATCTTATCCATGTGCACCCAGGCGATGACTTTGTTGTACCTGGGCAGAGAGGAGAAGGTACCCACCACGGCGAAGGAGTCGCGCGAGGAGTTGCGAAGTCCTGGCAAAGCTCTGAAGCTGAGTTCTGTGGGGCTCAGGTTTAGTCTCATGTTCAGTACCGCCTGGGGTATTGGCTTGACCGGAATCCACTTACCATCTTCGTCCCTTATCAGTATTGGTACATCCATGACACCGTAGTAGTTTATCTTCGCAAGAGGTGTGGGCATGCTGTAGTAATCGCCAGGCGCCCAGAAGGTTGCCTGGTAGCCGGCTAAGCTCGAGACGTGGCATGCTTCGCAGGTTAAGTTGGCGTGCACGCTCTTTGCAAGTTCACCCTCCTCCTTTAAATGACAGTCGCCGCAGGTGGCACTTCTGGTTATGTTGTGGTCCTGATATGTGTGGCATTCTAGGCAGGAGAGGTTTAGGTCAGCGTGTATATCATTGGCCAGGCCAAAGACCTCATCACGGAAGTAACCCGCGCCACGGCGGTACTCCTCTGCGCCCACGTGGCATATTCCACGCCCGCCGCCGAAGTAGCAGGTGCTCGCCTCCACACTGCGGGAGAAGAAGTGCCTGCCTTTGCCCTTATCCGGCTGGTAGTGGCAGTCCAGGCAGGAGGTGTGGCACTGCTGGCAAACGCGGTCGTTTAGCCAAGCCTGCTCTTCAGAGTAGGGTACGGCTAAATCCTCGCGGATCTGTGAGAGGTTCACCAGCCAGTAGCCGCAGTTGTGGGGCGCCGGGTAGGTGAATCTTGGGTAGGCGCTCTGCATTCTGGCGTTGCCCATGCTGGAGGTCAGGTAGTCCTCCACCTGGCGCGGGTGGCACTTGCCGCAGGTCATGTTTGCAATGGTAAAATTGAAGGCGTAGTTGTCCCTGTTTCTGTCATGGTAAAGCACAGTCTTAACCACGTAGGGGTTGTTTATGATTCTCAATGCAGAACCGTCTTGATAGACGTCTATTTTTGGATAATATGAGCGGTTAAGCTTTAAGAGGGCATCCTTTCTTGAGACGATTATCAGGGACAGCAGACCAGAGTGGGCACCCTCTCTGGTGTAGTTCTCAGGGTTGCCTAGGTGGCAGTCCTCACACTTAGGCCCACCAAGCCCCTGCCGGAACATCTTGCTCTCATTCCAGACCTGCTCCTGAGTTATCACAAACTCCCCGTAGCCCTGCATAAGTGTGGTATTCTCATGGCAGTAGGTGCAGGAGCTTGCTTCCAGCGCAGGAAGGAGCAGCCCAAGTGCAAGTATTAAAAGCAGAGCTCTCATTTTTCCAGCAGCTCTTGTATCATTTCCTCAAACTTATCCTCAGGGATGTACCCGACTGCGCCACCCACAATCTCACCCTTTGAGTTCAGAAGTACAAAAGTGGGCGTCCCTCTGATTCCATACTTATTTACCAGCGCCTTTTCTTTATCAAAGTTTAGTATTACAAAGTTTACTCTGTCTCCATATTTAGCCTCCATTTTCTCCACCACAGGTGCCATGCGAACACATATTGTGCACCACGTAGCAGAGAATTCGACAATGGTTGGCTTCCCGTTTGCCAGCGCCTTTTCATAGTCCCCACGAGTATCAAAATGCATTGCATCGCTTCCACCCCTCTCTCCGGTGCATGCCGAAAATAGCAGGACAAGCATGAGAACCGCCAGTATCTTCTGCATACTACCACTCTCCTTTCAGAAAATAATCAGCATATCTTAATAAAATATTTGCGAATTCGGTTTTGGGGAACTGTGGGCGGTTGTTCCCATCTTATGCATAACCTATTGACGTGTTGCTTTATTTTAAGCATATATTAAATGTTATTTATTTTATAATTAAATCGGAAAAATTTATATAGGTGTTTCTTAGAAAATTAGCCTGAAGCCCGAGAGACTTCGGGTGGGACTGAAAAGTTCTTTAGCAAGGAGGTGAACATGTGGCAAAGCCTAAGACTCTGGCAGTACTTTTAGGTTTAGTTTTGGTTCTCGGAGTACTTAGTGCAGGGTGTGCGCAGAAGCCAGCAGAGAAACCAGCGGGCGTGGAGAAGCCCACAGTGGTGAAGAAGACTCACAAGGCAAGAATATATACCGTTGGACATGGTGGACACGTCTCTGTAACTGATATAGAGATTGACCCGCGCACAAAGGCTGTGCGTGTTGTTGCTGGTCCGGCGAGAATCAGGGTTTCCGGCTACGGAAGTGACAAGGCATCCCATACGGTGTCAGTGAGCAAGGATGGCAAGATACTCTACTGGGCAGCCCTTGATGGTACAATAACCGAGATAAACCTGCAGAAAATCGGGCTGACCTTCGACAAGACACCATGGGGTAAGCTCAAACAGTATAAGACCTACACAGCGAAGGACGTGGAGTGGAAAGAGCTGGGAGGCAGTGAGGACAGCCTGCACTGTGGCTCAAGCTTTAGTCCTGATGGCAAGCTTCTCTATGTCTCCAGCATAGCTAGCGGTGCTGTGCTGGTGTATGACACCCAGAAACACACCAAGGTTGACAAGATACCTGTGGACGCCTTCCTCTGCCTCGATCAGGTTACCAGAGATGGCAACTATATGTATGCAGCGAATATGGCGAGTGGTGTGCTGAACAAGGTCAACCTCAAGACGAGAGAAGTCGTGAAGAAGGTCGACCTCACGCCGTACGGAGGCTACTTCCTGCACATAGGTGAGCTTGACCCGATGGGCAGGACGCTGGTTGTGACCGCAGCCAATGAGTTCAAGGATGGCAAGCCATACAACATACCAGTAGAGGGTGCCACCGGCATAGGTGACGGCAGGCTGATATTCTACGACACTGTGAGAGACGAGGTTGTTGACTCCATCAAAGTGCCTGGCAATCCTCACGACTGCACCTGGACAAAAGACGGGCGCTTCCTGATATGCTCAATACGCCACCCGCCAAGCGACCCGACGAGCAGTGCAATAATAGTTCTGGACGCCAAGAGCAAGCAGGTCATACCTATCAAGGATGAGCAGTCCGGCAAGGAGGTTGAGGAGTTCGACGTCTGCAACTCATGCCACAATGAGATAGGCGCAGACCTGAGCAACTTCATTGATCCAGAGACCCAGGTGCTGGTGAACCTTGGACTGCTGGAGCATCCAGAGAAGGGTATTGCCCTGCACTGCGGTATCGACGCTGCATGGGCAGAGAAGGTTAGCCTTGGCTGCGGCTGAAGGCTTAACCACTTTTCTCTTTTAATTTTTGATTATCTGTGGTGAGTTTATGAAAAGGCTACTTTTTTTACTGCTTATTTTACTTCCGTCAGGTGTTTTATCAGAACCCACACTCATTGTGGATATTCAGGAGAAGGGCAAGGCCAGGATAACATATGAAATTAAAGATGTGGAAAACATTGCCAACCTTACACAGACAATACGGGATCCAATGGTTCAGGCTATAGTTGGCGAACGCATGGCATCACTCTTCTGCTGGGCCATAGATGATTTCTTTATTGTGCCTCAGGAGGATAGAATTACAATAAATGTGGATTGTGCAGAGTTTGCAAAAAAGGTGGGCGGAACATGGGAAACTGAGGCAAAAAATCTTACAAATATAAAGCCTGTGACGATAATAATAAACTTGCCCAGAGAGAGTAACCTGATTTCAGCAGAGCCGGAGCCCGATGAGGTCAGAGACAACTCCCTCGTATGGAGGGAAGTAAAATACATTCCAAAGGTGGTTTACAAGGAAGAAGGTTACCCCATGGGCTATGGTGTGGTGTTTTTAATAGTTATTGCCGGGATATTTCTGATTCTCTGGAAACGACGAAAATAGTTTTCATGCAACGCTCATTTCTTTAATTTTCATTTTCTCATTAGGCATCATTTTATTAATATCGATAAGTATCAGCAATTTATTGTTAATTTTTCCCACGCCTTTCACGAACTCGTTTTCGCCACCCACTGGTGGAGGGGATATTTCTCTTTCGGGGATATGTATTACACCGGTTACGGAAT